>JBILWD010000012.1:0-23971 GCA_044370095.1 Opitutaceae bacterium
CGCCGCCGAGAAGAAGGGTTACAGCGGCACGGCCGTCCTCACGCGCCGGCCGCCCTTGTCCGTCGCCCTCGGCATCGGCTCAGCGGAGCACGACCGGGAGGGGCGGGCGGTGACGGTGGAGCTGGACGAGTGCTTCGTGGTGGGCGTCTACACCCCGAACGCGCAGCCGGAGCTGGCGCGGCTGACCTTCCGCCAGGCGTGGGACCGGGCCCTGCTCGCCTACGTGCGGAAGCTGGAGCGGCGCAAGCCGGTGATCTTCTGCGGGGACCTGAACGTGGCGCACGAGGAGATCGACCTCGCGCGGCCGAAGGAGAACGTGGGCAACCCGGGGTTTTCCGACGAGGAGCGCGCGGGTTTCCGGGATTTCCTCGCGGCGGGTTTCATCGACACCTTCCGGGAATTTGAGCGGGGGTCGGGCCACTACAGCTGGTGGACCTACCGGGCGGGCGCGCGGGAGCGGAACATCGGGTGGCGGATCGACTACTGCCTCGCGAGCGCCGCGCTGCGGCCGCGGCTGCGGCGGGCTTGGATCGAGCCGCACGTCACCGGCAGCGACCATTGCCCGGTCGGGGTGGAACTCAAATGAGCGCCGCGGCCCTCGAACTGCGGTCCCGCCTGCTGGGCCCGCCCCGCCGCACCCTAGCCGTCGCCGAGAGCCTGACCGGCGGCCGCCTGCAGGCGCTGGTCACGGGCGTTTCCGGCGCGTCGGCCTACTTCCTCGGCGGGCTGACCGCCTACACCATCCCGCAGAAGACGCGCCTGCTGGGGGTGGACGCCGCGCACGCCGCGGAGGTGGATGCCGTCTCGGGGCGGGTGGCCGCGGAGATGGCCTGCGGGGCGTGCCGGCTATTCGGCGCGGACTTCGGCGTGGCAACGACGGGTTACGCGGAACCGGCGCCGGGGCGGGGTGTGGCGCACCCGGGTGCTTGGGTGGCGGTGGCGGCGGACGGTCCCGCGGGGCCAACTGTGCTTGGGCAGCGCCGCATCGAGTTCCCCGGCCGAGGCCGGCAGGAAGTGCAGCAGGCGGTGGCGGAGGCCGCCCTCGACCTACTGCTGGAGTTGCTCAGGGCGCCAGCGACTGCACCAGCGCCATGATCGGCTGCACCTCGGCGGGGGGCGTCACCCAGTCGCTGTAGAGGAGCTCCGGCATCGTGTAGCGGGTGTTGTAGAGGTCGAAGTTGGCCTTGTCGTTGCGCGAGATGTGCCCCGCCTTGACCGTGGCGCCGGCGTAGAGCCCGACGGCCTTATTGTAGGCGAGCATCGGGGTGCGCAGCAGGTTCTCGTTGATCCGCTCGGACTCTGCCGCCCGGGGACCGGCCACCGCCTTGGCGTCCACGCCGATGTTGAAACGCTGGGTGAACAGCAGGCGCGGCATCGCGTCGTCGGTAATGATGAACACGCTCTCGACCGCCTTGGCGCCGAGTTGGAAACCGAGGCTCGCCTCGTTGGCGTTGATGATCACCGGAATGCTCCAGCGGCCGTCCGGCTTCTTCACCATAATGATCCCGTAGCCGTCCTGCACCCCGAGCAAAAAGCCGGCCTTGAACTGGTTCAGCACCACGATCGCCCGCGCCCGCTGCCACACGGCGGAGGGGATGGCGAGGTTACGGCGCGACTGGAACTCCTGGAGGATCGCCTCGCAGGACTCGACGCGGGCCACGAGCTCGGACCGGGCCGGCTGGGCGCGGGCGGAGACGGCGGCGAGGAGCGCCAGGAGCGGAAGGAGCAGGAGTTTCTTCATGACGGGCGGAGGCGAAGGATGGGGCGGACTATGCAGGGTCGGGCGGGGTTGGAAAGCGCGGAGTGGACGGGGTTCCCTGTGGCGGCGCTCAATCTAGGCCGCGGGCCGCGAGGTCCTCCTCGTCCCAGCCGAGGAAGTGGCCGAGCTCGTGCAGGTAGGTCACGCGCACCTCCTCGGCGAACGTCTCTGGGTCGGCCCCGGCGTAGTCCCAGAGGTTGTCGAGGTAGAGGAGAATCTGCGGCGGGGTGGGGTTGGCCTCGCTGAGTTCGGCGCCGTGCGGGGTGCCGGTGAAAAGACCGAGGAGGTCCGGGGGAAAGCCTTCGCGGAGGATGTCCGGCCCCGGGGCCAGGGGGTAGTGGACCTGCACCCCGCGGGCGAGGGCGCGCAGGTCCGCTGGCAGCCGGCGCTGGGCGGCGCCGACCGTGTGGGCGGCGAGGGTGGCGCGAGCGACGGCGTCCATTAGCGGGCTGGTCCGCCCCACGACGGGCACGGGCGTTCGGGGGGCGGCGGCGGGCACGGCATAGGCGCCCGGGCACCCTACTGCCGGGCGAGGGGCGGGAAAGCCGATTCCGGGCCGCGGGGGCGCCGGCGCTGGCAGCGGTAGCCGTAACTTTTCCGCAACTCTTCCGCGGAGACCGCGTCTTGCGGGGCGAAGTCACCCCGCTCACCCCACGCGCCGATGAAATCCCTTGCCCGCCTCCTGTTGGTCGCCGCCCTCTCCGGGGCGTTCCTCGCCTCCGCCACCTCCGCCCAAGAACAGCGTAAGGGCCGGGGCGGGATGATGGACCCCGAGCAGCGGATCGAACGCCTCGAGCAGGCGCTCGGCGCCCTCTCCGCCGAGCAAAAGGCGAAGATCAAGGCGGTCTACGCCCAATCCGCGGAGAAGATGCGGACCCTGCCCGAGGACCAGCGCCGCGAGAAGATGATGGAGGTGATGCAGGAGGCTGGCCGCCAGGTGCGCGCCGTGCTCACCGCCGACCAGCAGAAGAAGTACGACGAGATGATGGCGCAGATGCGCCAGGGCGGCGGCGAGCGCCGCAAGCAGAACTAAGACTTTGTCAGGGGTTGGTTGGCCGCCGCGGATCGCAGCCCGCGGCGGCCCTTTTTTTTGCCGCCCCCGGCCGCGCGCAGATTGCCCTTCCCCTGCGCCGGCCGGGCGCCAGCGTGACGCGATGGCAGCGAAAAGACGCGTCGTCGTGATCGGGGGGGGAGCCGCGGGGTTCTTCGCCGCGATCACCTGCGCCGAAGCGTTGGGCGCCGCCGGTGAGGTGACGCTCTACGAAGCCACCGCCCACCCGCTGGCCAAGGTCCGCGTCTCCGGCGGCGGCCGCTGCAACGTCACCCACGCCTGCTTCGACCCGCGCGAGCTGTCCCGCCGCTACCCCCGCGGCGGCCGCGAGCTCCTCGGCGCGTTCCACCGCTGGCAGCCGCGCGATACGGTCGACTGGTTCGCCGCCCGCGGCGTCGCGACCAAGGTCGAGCCCGACGGCCGGATGTTCCCCGTCACCGACGACTCCGCGACCATCGCCGACTGCCTGCTCGCGGCCGCCGCAGCGGCGGGCGTTCGCGTGGTCACGGCGCTGGGCGTGCGCAAGGCGGAGGCGCTGCCCGGTGGCGCGGGCTTCTGGCTCACGCTCACCGACGGCGCCGAGGTGCGCTGCGAGCGGCTGCTGCTCGCGACGGGCGGTAACCGCTCCTCGGCCGGCTTCACCATCGCGGCCGCCCTCGGCCACACGATCGAGCCTCTCGTGCCTTCACTGTTCACGTTCCACATCGATGACGCGCTCCTCGTGGGCCTTTCCGGCCTGGCCACGAACGCCACGGTGGCGGTGCCCGGTACGCGGCTGGTCGAGACGGGTCCGATGCTGGTCACGCATTGGGGCCTGAGCGGGCCGGCGGTGTTGCGGTTGTCCGCGTGGGGCGCGCGGATTTTGGCGGAGCGGAACTACGAGTTCCCGCTGACGGTGAACTTCGCGCCGCCGCGGAACCGCGAGGCGGTGCTGGCGGAGCTGGTCGCCCAGCGCGCGCGCCACCCGCGGCGCCAGGTGGCCAACGGAGATCCCTTCGGCCTTCCCCAGCGCCTGTGGGAACGGCTGGTGAGCGCCGCCGGCGTCCCCGGCGACGCCCAATGGGCGGGGATCGGCAACGCGGCCCTCGGCGCCCTCGCCGGCGCCGTCGCGGCCACGGAGCTGCGCGTCGTGGGCAAGAGCACCTTCAAGGAGGAGTTCGTCACCTGCGGCGGGGTGCGGCTGGCCGAGGTGGACTTCCGCACGCTGGAGAGCCGCAAGTGCCCCGGCCTGCACTTCGCGGGCGAGGTGCTCGACATCGACGGCATCACGGGCGGCTTCAACTTCCAGGCCGCGTGGACGACGGGCTGGCTCGCCGGCCAGGCGATGGCGGCGCCGGACGCCCCGGCCGGCTGAGGCGGGGCCGGTCGTACGCTTCCGGCTCAGTCCAGCCGATACTCCAGCGTGTGGGTGTAGGTTTCGTCGGGATTGCGCGTGGTGACGACTTGTCCGCGGATCCCCTTGAACTTGCCCGTGCCCCCGACGATCGCTCGCGCCTGGGCGGCCTGGGGCTTCATGATGGTCTGGCCGGCGGGATAAATGTTGGCACCTTGGACGACGATCTCGTCTCCCTCGGGGAAGATCACCGAGACCCAGGTGAAGCGCTCCTCGACCGCCGGGTCTCCGACGCCGTCATTCCCGGGCAGATCGACGATCACCATCATACCCAGCATCTGGGCTGTGACCTGGCCAGCGGGGTCCTTGAGTTTCGCCTCGAAAAACACCTTCTCCCCGTGCTCGCGTACGCCGTCCCCATCGTGGACCTCCACGAGAATGGGCTTGGATTGCTCGAGGGTCAGCTTCTGCCAGGCGACCGGCGGCGGAGTCTGGCAGGCGCTCAGCAGCGCAAGGGCGGAGATCAGGAGGGAGGGCAGGAGGGCGGTCTTCATCAAAAGGGTGTCTGCAGGCCGGACGGGAGGAGGAAAACGGTGGACGGTGGCGTTAAATCGCCGCCGGGGGTGAGGGAGGAGCCGATTCCCCGATGGCGCAAGGTCCGCGCGCGGTTTGCCCTCGCGCTCAGGGCGCCGTCAGCGGCGCCGCGAGGGCGCGGATCAGCTCCATCAGGTAGTCCGGGAATTGCGGCCCGTAGAACGACATGGTGCGGGGCTCATAGCCGGGCAGGGCGTAGTGCCGCCCCGGCAGAATGTAGCCCACGTAGGCCCCGTTGAAGCTGGTGACCGCCGCGTCGAGCCCGCGCGCCCGCGCGAAGTCCTTCACCTCCAGCGCCAGCTCCCCGCTGAAGTCCCCGGGCGTCGAGAACCACAGCGCGTCGCCCGCGCGCAGCACCTGCAGCGGGACCGGGCCGCTCCACGGGAGCAGTTGGTCCGCGGCCCACGCGCGCAGGCGCCAGTCCTGCGACACCCGCACCTGCGCCGCGGGCAGGGTGACCGGCAGGGTGCGCATGGCCAGGGTCACCGCCGGTTGGAGCGGGATGCCCGGCAGCGCGGCGAGGGTCTGCCGGGCGAGTTCCCGGCCCATCTGGTCGGCGCCGTCCTCCCCGCGCGCCGGAGCCACCGGCCCGTGGCTGCCCATCGCGCCCGCGAGGAACAACGCCCAGCCCCCGGTCGCCTCCTCGACCGCCCGCCGCCACGCGCCGGGATAGTCGCCCGCGAATTCCATCCCCCGTCCCGGCAGGGCGGTCGCGTGGGCCGCGTAGGCCCCGACCACCCCGCGCCGGCCGCCGTCCTGCCCCACCACCAGGAGGCTGAACTCCGGATCGACCCGGCCGAGCGGGCCGAGGAGCCGGTTGCGCACGAGGGCGGGCGCGCTGAAGCGACCGTGGCCCAGCCGCGCCGGACGAAGATCGGCGAGCCCGGCCTCCGCGGCGGCGACGAGCCGGTCCGCCAGCCATTCGCGCAAGCCGGGGGTGAAGGGCCCCGCGAACTGGCCGGCGAGCCAACCCTCGCCCCAGCCGCCCGGCCCGGCGTGCGTGTGCGTGGCGCCGAGGTAAAGGTGGCCCGGCGGCAGCCCATGCGCCGCTTGCAGCCGCTGCGCCACCAGAGCCGCGACTTCGGGCGGAACGATCAGCGCCTCGATCCCGGCGACGACCACGGTGGTTTCACCGGACCGCAGGGCGAGGGCGCGCGCCGTGAGTTCCTCGCGACTTCCCGTCGCGGGGCGGCCTTGCCGGTGTCCGTAGCCCGCCAGCGGCAGCCCGGGGAACCGCCCCGCCGTCGGATCCCCGGGGCCGGAGCCCGGGGCGGGCCCCAACGCCACCCCGCCGAATCCGGCCGCGAGCGGCGCCGGGGCCAGCGCCGGGGCAGGCAGTTTGCCGAGCCGCGCCCGCGTCTCCGCATGGTAAGGCTGGCCGGGATAAGGCGTGGGGTCCACCGGCCGTAGCGTCGCGATCGCGAGCGCTCCGACGAGGCCCAGGCCGGCCAGCAGGGTGCGGGTAAGGGCGCGCCGCCAGTTCATCGCGGCAGGCGAGGCGAGCGTCGGAACGGAGGCAACGGCAATCCGGCCCGCGGCCGTTGCGGACTTGCGCCCCGGCGCCGGCCCGCCACATCAGGTCCGCCCCCGATGACCACCCCGCCCGCCCGCCGCTCCTGGACCGTGCGCTTCCTCCGCGGCCTCGGCGCCCTCCTGTTGCTGCTCGCCCTCGCCCTCGTCCTCCGCGCCGCCTACGCCTTCCGCGACCGTTCGCCGGGCTACGCCGTGCGGATCGCCGTCGACGGATCCGCCGCCCGCGCGGAACCGCGCCCCCTCCGGGCCGGGTTCGCCCGCGAGAAGATCAATCCCGACCTCGGCGACCCCGCGCGCCCGGTCTACCTCGCCGGCTTCAGCCAGAACCGCCGCGCGACCGCGATCCACGACGACCTGCAGGCCATCGCTTGGGTGGTCGACGACGGCCACACCCGCGTCGGCTGCGTGGTGCTCGACGCGATCGGGCTGTTCCACGACGACGTCGTCGCGATCCGGCGCCGGCTCGCGCCCGAGCTCGGCCTCACCTACGCGATCGTCGCGACCACCCACAATCACTCGACCCCCGACCTGATGGGCCTCTGGGGACCGCACCCCCTGCGCAGCGGCGTCGATCCGCTTTACCGGGAACAGGTCCTGGCCACCGCCGCGCGCGTGCTCGCCGCCGCGGTCGCGGCCCTGCAGCCGGCGCGGCTCGCGGTCCACGAGGTCCCGGTGGCGCCCGAGGGCCTCGTCGCCGACACGCGGCCGCCGCTGGTGTACGACGCCGACCTGCGGGCGCTGCACTTCACCGCGGCCGACGGCGGGCGCACGCTCGGCACCGTCGTCTCGTGGGGCAACCACCCGGAGACGCCCTGGTCGCGCAGCACCGAGATCACGGCCGACTTCTGCGGCTTCCTGCGCACCGCTCTAGAGGAGGCCCTCGTCGAGGGCGGCGAGGTCCTGGCGCCGGGCGTCGGCGGCATCGCCTGCTTCGTCAACGGCGCGGTCGGTGGCCTGATGACCACCCACCCGAGCGTGACCGTGCGGGACCCGCTCAACGATCGCCTGCTGAAGACGCCCTCGCACGAGAAAAGCCGCGCCGTCGGGCGGCAGCTCGCCGCGCGCCTGCTGCCCCGGCTGCGCCGGCCCGCCGAGGCGCCGGTCGCGCACGCGCCCCTCGCGGTCCACGCCCGGACGGTCGAACTGCCGGTCGCCAACTTCAATTTCCTGCTCGCGCCCGTGCTCGGCCTGATGGACCGCGGCCACAGCCGCTGGGGCCACGTGCGCTCCGAGGTCGCCGCCCTGCGCCTCGGGGACGCGGTGCTCCTCTGCGTCCCCGGCGAAGTTTACCCGGAGATCGTCAACGGTGGCGTGGAAAACGTCCCCGGCGCCGATTTCCCCGGGGCGCCGGTGGAGGTGCCGCCCTGGCGCGACCTGCTCCCGGGGCGGGTCAAGTTCGTCCTCGGCCTAGCCAACGACGAGGTGGGCTACATCATTCCGCGAACGCAGTGGGACCGGAAGCCGCCGTACGTGCGCGGCGCGGCGAAGCCGGAGTACGGTGAGGTCAACTCGCTCGGCCCGGAGACCGCGCCGCTCCTGCACGCCGCGGTGCGCGAGCTGGCGGCGGCCCCGGGGATCGCGGACCGCTAGGCCCCGCGGAACCTCGCGGGCCGGATCCGGCGTGCCGGGCTCCGGGCGCAAAAAGACCCGGGGGGAACGGGTCCCGCCCGGGTCTGGAAGGTCGCGGCCGCGGGGCGGCTCAGCGGAACTTGTAGTCGACGCGCAGCGTGAACGAGCGGCCGCGGGGGTCGGCCACGCGGGGTTCCCAGCTGCTGCCGGCGCCCGTGTTCGTGTCGTAGACGGCCGAGAACGGCGGGTCGGTGTTGAACAGGTTGCGGATGCCAGCGGTGATCGTGGTGTTGCTCAGCCCGCGGTAGGCGAGCGAGAGGCCGTAGAGGTTGTAGGCCTTCACCCGCTCCTGCCAGTTGGCGGGCTTGACCGTGCCGTTGGCGACGCCGGGCAGCACCGCGTCGATGTAGCCGCCGCGGTACAGATTATTAACCTGAGCGGTCCAGGAGCCGATGCGGTAGGAGACGAACGCGGTGTGCTTCCACTTGATGCCGATCTCCGTGGAGCGGGTGAAGCGGCCGATCTCGCTCTGGCTCCACGGGGCGGAGGCGAGGAGCTTGGACTTCTTGCCGAGCAGGTAGGAGAGGTCGAAGCCGGCGGTGAGCTTGCCGCGGCCGACGTCCGCGTTGCCGCGCAGGCCGAAGTCGACGCCCTGGGTGGAGGTCTTGCCGGCGTTCACCCAGCGTGAGTCGACGCGCGAGATGGCGCCGGCGGCGTTGCGGGTGAAGCGGTCCTGGAACAGGCCGTAGTTGGCGAGCAGCACGGTGGTGCCGAAGCTCTGGATCGTCCCGGTGCGGTCGACCTCCCACCAGTCGACGTTGCCGCTGAGGTGGCGGCCGGCCTGCACCACGATACCGGCGGAGTACATCTTGGCTTCCTCGGGCTGGAGGTCGCTCTTGCCGCCGAAGAGCACGGTGGCCGTGTTCGGGGCGATCTGCTGGCCGGTGCCCGGGTCAATCAGGCCGGTCGCGGCGAGCGGGCTCTCCGTCACCGGGTCGAACATCTGCTTGAAGCTCGGGACACGGAAGCCGGTGCTGTAAGAGCTGCGGACGAGAAACGCGTCGGACGGCGCCCAGCGCAGGGTGAACTTCGGGTTCGTGGAGGCGCCGAAGCCGGTGTACTCGTCGATGCGCCCGGCGGCGTTGAAGTCGAGCCCGCGGAGCAGCGGGATCTGGAGCTCTGCGTAGGCGGCCTTGATCGTGCGCTTGAGCGTGCCCGCGGTGGCCAGGCTGTTGTCGAAGGGCGCGTTGAAGATCAGCGCGTCGGACGAGCTCAGGTTCTGCCGGTTGTCCCCGGAGAAGAAGAAGCTTTCCTCGCGCCAGTCGACGCCCACGGCGCCCTGGAGGGTGCCGGCCGGCAGCTTGAGCACGGGGCCGGAGGCGGCGAAGTCAGCATTATCGGTGCGGTAGGTGCCGCCGTAGAGGCGCACGCCGTTGGCGCGGGTCTTGTCGATCGCGGCCATCGCCTCCGGGGTCTGGGTGTAGGAGAAGACGTCGACCACGCCGGTGTTGATCAGGTTCACAAACGGCACGGTGTAGACGTAGCCGCTGGTCAGCAGGGAGTTGCCCTTGCTCTCCGCGCGCGAGGCACCGAAGCGGTAATCCCACTGCGAGAGGAAGCCCAGCGGACCTTCCGCGCCCACCATCCCACGGTAGGTGTCGGTGGTGGTGGTGAAGCCGCGGTTGCCCAGCGGCAGCGAGCGCCAGCGGAACGCCATCGGCAGGCCGCGGTTCGCCGCCAGCGCCGGGAAGTACCCCGCAAGGGTGTTGAACACCTTGTTGTAGCTCGCCCCCGTCGCCGGGTACGCGAGGTTGTACAGCGGGTTCGGCACCTGCGTCCGGCCGTCCAACGCGGTCGTCGTCAGGCCCGTGCCGCTCGACCACTGGTTGGGCGAGAAGCTCTTGATCGACTCGGACCGACCCACGACCGCCTCGACAAACAGGCGGTGGCGCTCGGCCACCTTGAAGGTCGCGCGCGTCACGAGGTTCATATTCTTCACCGGCTGCTGCAGCACGGCCGCGCGGCCGGTGTCCCAGGCCGAGCCGTACTTCGAGGCGGGCGACGCCCAGAGGACCTCGTCGTACGGGCCCATGCCGTCGAGGCCCGCGTAGCCGGGGCCGTTGGGCAGGTCGACGTAGTTGATGCCGTTCACGCGCAGGGCCGGGTTCTGCGGATCCGCCGGGCCAGTGGAGCGGCCGGCGTTGTCCACGTTGTCCCGGCTCAGCACCGAGTTCAGGGTGCCGATGGCGAAGAGGGTCGCGACCGGGGTGCCGCGGGTGTCGGGCGAGAGGCCGCGGTTCACCTGGAAGGTGTTCACGAAGTCCCGCTGGTCGCCGCGGAGCTGCTTGGAGTCCGAGAGCGAGAGGGACGTCATCAGGTTGAACTTGTCGCGGTCGAGGTCACCCCAGCCGCCCACGAGGCTGTAGCGGAAGATATTGCCGCCGCCGTCCTGGGTCACGTCCGCCGCCGCGCTCGCCGCGAGGCCCTGGTAATTGGTCTTGAGGATGAAGTTGATCACCCCGCCCACCGCGTCCGTGCCGTAGATGGCCGAGGCGCCGTCCTTGAGGACCTCGACGCGCTCGATGGCCGCGAACGGGATCTGGTTCAGGTCGACCACGCCGCCGTTGAGGCCGTGCGAGGAGACGCGGCGGCCGTTGAGGAGGACGAGCGTCGCGCCGGCGCCCTGCATGCGCAGGTTGGCCGAGGTGGCACCGTTGTTGCCGCGCTGCTGGCCGGCCACGACGTCGGCGTTGGACGCGAGGTTGTCGAGGCCGTTGCTGTTGATGTTCAGCTCCATCAGCATCTGCTCGGCCGAGGCGATGCCGCGCAGCTCGAGCTCGTCGGGGGTGAGGGTCACGACCGGGAGCGCGCCCTCGCCCTCGAGCCGCTTGATGAGCGAGCCGGTGACGACGTACTTCTCGAGCTTCACGGAGTCCCCCGGGCGGGCGGGGGACGCCGGCGCCGGGGCAACGCTCTGGGCGCAGAGGGCCGGCGCCAGGGCGGTGGCGGTGATCAGGGAAAGCCACCGGGAACGGCGGCGGGACGGGTGGTGGTGCATAGGCGGGTGTGGGCCGGACCGGGCCGACGGGGTCGGATCGGGGGGGCCGGGCAGGGTGGATTCAACGCCGGGCCGCCGGGGCGGCAAGGATATTGCCCGCCGTTTCCGCTTGAGGGCTCCCCCGGTGGGGCCGCTGATCTCGGGCGATGTCCGGCTCCCGCGAGACCCCCGCCCCGGCGCCGCGCCGCCCGTTCCGGCGCGCGTTCCGCCGGGTCCTCCTCGCGCTCGCCGGCCTCGCCGCGCTCGCCCTCCTCGTCTGGCTGCGCGAGGGCCTCTGGAACCGGTTCGTGCGCTTCCCCCGCGAGGAGCGCGCGTGGGCCGAACTCCGCGCCCGCCGCGAACCGGTGCCGGAGGACGCCGGCTGGCCCGAGTTCCGCGGCGCCCTCCACGCCCACTCCGAACTGTCCCACGACTCCGAGGTGCCGTTCCCCGCCATCCTCCGCGCGATGGACCGCGCCCGCCTCGACTTCATCGTCCTCGGCGATCACGCCCAGCCCGACGGCCGCGCCGACTTCAGCGCCCAGTGGCGCGGGCTGCACGACGGCAAGCTGCTCATCGCCGGCTTCGAGCTGCGCGACGGCTTCCTCGCCTTCGGCGCCCGCCCCGGCGTCACCCTGAGCAACCGCACCCCGCCCGACCTGCTCGCCCGCCAACTCGTCGCCGCCGGCGGCGTCCTCTTCTACGCCCACCCGGAAAACCCCCGCGACTGGGACCGCCCCGAGCTCTCGGGGATGGAAATCCACAACCTTCACTCGGACTTCAAGCGGGCCTACGGCAGCGTCGCCGAGGCCGTGCGCGCCCGGCTCCCCGACCTTCTCCTCAGCCACGGCCGCTTCCCCGAGCACGTCGCGCGCCTCGCCTTCGCGCGTCCCGAGGAGTTCCTCCGCCGTTGGGACGAGCTGAACCGGGTCCGCCCGATCGCCGGCGTGGCCGGCAACGACGCCCACCAGAACGTCGGCTTCCGGGCCGTCGTGACCGAGCGCGGCCGCCTCCGCCTCGAGGACCCCAGCCCGCGCCGGCTCGCGGAATTCGGCGTGCCGGACTGGCTGCGGCCGGCCCTGTCCGCGGTGGCCGGCCCCCTTGAGCCGGGTCGCCGCCTCTTCACGGTGCAGTTCGACCCGTACGACCTCTCGCTGCGCTACGTGAACACCCACGTGCTCGCGCGCCGCCTCGACGAGGCCGAGATCGTCGCCGCCCTGCGGGCCGGGCGGGCCTTCGTCGCCTACAGCCTCCTCGCGGACGCCACCGGGTTCCGCTGGTTCGCCGAGGCGGGCGGCGCGCCGGTGGTGATGGGCGAGACCGCGCCGTGGCGGCCCGGGACGCGGCTGCGCGCGCTCGCGCCGGTGCCGGGTCGCTTCACGCTGGTGCGCGATGGCGCCGTCGTCGGTCGCTCCGAGGGCCGCGCGGCGGGGTGGGATGCGCCCGGGCCGGGCAACTACCGCGTCGAGGTGGAGGTGCGCGTCGGGGACGAGTGGGTGCCTTGGATCTACGCCAACCCCGTGCGGTTGCGTTGAGCCGGTTTCAATCCGTGGGACGCAGCCACCACGCGCGGTGCCAGCGCTCCCGCGCGAGCAGTTCTGGCTCCGCCCAGCCGGCCGCGTGTGCGAGGCGGCACATCGTGGCGTCATCCTCCGGAAAATCGTGGGCCAGGACGTGGGCCCGGATCTCGCGGTGCGCCTCGGCGGGCAGGAACGTCCAGTCCCGCTGCACCCAGCTCGCGTAGGCCTCCGTGGTCACCTCGCGGGTTTCGCCGGCCTCGCGGGCCAGGTCGATGAGCAGCATCCGCCCTCCCGGCCGCAGCCGCCGCCGCGCCGCCGCCAGGGCGACCCTTTTGCCCACGGTTTCCAGGTGATGCAGCGCGTAGCTGCAGAGGATCAGGTCCACGCTGTCCGATGGTCCGGCAAGCCCCTCGCGCAGGTCTGCCGCGTGCAGGACCGGGTCGATCCCGGCGGCGGTCAGGGCTTCCCGGGCCGCGGCGAGGGCGGTGGTCGACAGGTCGTAGCCGGTGTAAGCGGTGGCCGGCCGACGGGCCAGCAGCCGGGCCGCGTGCCGCGCGCTGCCGCAGCCGAGGTCGAGGACCGCGAGGGGGCGCGCGCCCAGGTCCCGGGCGACCGCGGCGCCGGCGGCGGCGAAAAACGCGGGGTGGTGCATCGCCCCATGGTCGAGGATCGCCTCGTACGTCGCCCACCCGTCGAAGAATTCCCGCACTTCCGCCTGATTCATGCGGGCGAAGCTCCCGGGCCGCGCGCCCGCGTCAAGCGTCCCGCCGCCGGGTTCGGATTGCTCCCGGGCCGGCCCAACGTTGCACTCCGGAAGTCTTGGCCGCCCCGGGCGGCCGACTTCCCCTGATGAAACCCCGCACCCTCCTCCGGCGCGTCCTGCTCGCCATCGGCGGCGTGCTGGCGCTCGCGGGGGTCGCCGCGGCCGGGGTCTGGCTCTACCTTCACCCGTCGATCGAGCGCACCGACGGCCTGGTCTACGGCCGCCGCGGCGACCAGGCGCTGACCTTCGACCGCCTCCGTCCCGCCCGCCCCAACGGCGCGGCCGTGGTGGTGGTCGTGAGCGGGGGCTGGCGATCGAAACGGCCCGGCGAGTTCGCCACGTGGATGGCCGCCCCGCTCCTGCGCCGCGGTTACACCGTGTTCGCGGTCTGCCACGTCTCGCAGCCCCGGGCGACGGTGTTGGAGATCGCGGCCGATCTCCACCGCGCCGTGCGCTTCCTCCGCCATCACGCGGCCGAGCACGGCGTCGATCCCGCGCGCTTCGGGGTCACCGGCGGCAGCGCGGGCGGCCACCTCAGCCTCCTGCTCGCCACGCGCGGCGGCCCCGGCGACCCCGCGGCGCCCGACCCCGTCGACCGCGAGAGCAGCAGCGTGCAGGCCGTCGCCATTTTCTTCCCGATCACCGACCTGCTCAATTTGGGCCGTTCCACGGAGAACCCCGGTGACGGCGGTCCCCCGCGGAGCTACGTGCGGGCCTTTGGCCCGGAGGGCCGCAACCCCGCCCGCTGGCGCGAGATCGGCCGCGACACCTCGCCGATCTACCACGTCACCGCCGCGCTGCCGCCCGTCTTGATCCACCACGGGGATGCCGACACGCTCACGCCGCTGGAGCAGTCCGAATGGTTTGCGGCCGCCGCGGCCCGCGTGGGCGCCACCGTCCGGATCTCGGTGCACTCCGGGGGCCGGCACGGCTGGACCACCATGCCGTGGGACATCTTCCAATTCGGCGCCTGGTTCGATCGCCATCTCGCCCCCGCCCGGCCGGGCTGAGCCGCCTTCCCTTTCGACGCCTCTTTCCCCTGATGTCCCCCCGTCTCCGCCTGCCTCTCATCCTGCTGCTCGTCTCCTGCTGCGCCCTCCGCGCGGCCGCGCCCGCCCCCGGGCCCACCCCGCGCCCGGGGAGTACCTACCTGTTCTACGGCGCCGGAATGGTGGAACGCCTCCTCGAGGAGGGCTTCCTCGAGGCCGGCCTGCAGCTGGCCTACCCGGAGCTCGGCCTGCGGGTTCGCAGCCTCGCGTGGACCGGCGACGAGGTCGCCCACCGCCGTCGGCCCGAGGGCTACTCGGAGCACCTGAAAAGCCTGCTCGCGGCTTGGCCGGCGGACGTGGTCGTCTTGGGCTACGGGTTCAACGAGTCCTTTGTGGGAACAGACGGCCTCGCGGATTTTCGGCGCCAATACGAGGTCCTGTTGGGTGAGATGGCGCGGCGCCATCCGGGTGCGAGGTTGGTGCTCCTTGCGCCGCACGCGGTGGAGGAGCGTTCCGCTCCGGCCGGCGCGGCGCGCAACGCGGATGTCGCGGCCTACGCGGCGGTGGTGCGCGAGCTCGCGGCCGCCCGCGGGGCGCGGTTCGTCGACCTCTTCGCCACCAGCCGCGAGGCCTTCGCGCGCTCGGCCCGGCCGCTGACCGATCTTGGGGTCAACCTGAACCCAGAGGGTGCGCGTGTCCTTGGGCTGGCGGTCGCCGCTGCCCTCGCGGGTCCGGGCGGGCTCAGTCCGGTCGAGCCGCCGCGTTTGGAGGAGGTGGCCCGGGCGGCCGCCCGCCGGCACGCCCACGCTGCTGAGCTGGTTCGGCCCAAGAACGGGGCCCTCTACTACGGAGTCCGCCGTCGCCCCGAGGAGGCCGCGGCCGAATTGCCCCGTTACCACGAGTTGGTGCGCCAAGCCGAGGCCGTCGTCCACGCCCTCGCCAAGCGTCCCGGGGTGAGCGCGTTCGCACGTCCTGGGGTGAGCCCCGTCGAACCTCCCGGGGTGAGCGTCGTCGAACCCCCTGTCGAAAACCTACCTCCCCTCGCCCCCGGCAAGGTGACTCCCTATCGCTTCCCCGGCGGTAACGTCCGCGCTCCCGCCGACCTCCAGGCGGAGCTCGTCGTCGCCGAGGGCTACGCGCTCAACCTCTTCGCCTCCGAGGAACAGTTCCCCGAACTGCGCAATCCGGTCCAACTCAGCTTTGACGCCCGCGGCCGCCTCTGGGTCGTGACGATGCCCTCCTTCCCCCACACGATCCCGGGCGAACGCCCGGCGGACAAGATCCTCGTCCTCGAAGACCGCGATCGCGACGGCCGCGCGGACACCTGCACGGTGTTCGCCGAGGGCTTGGATGCACTCGACGGGGTCGCCTTCCACGAGCGGGGCGTGATCGTCTCGGCCCAGCCGCGGCTCCTCATCCTTCAGGACACCGACGGTGACGGCCGCGCGGACACGCGGACGGAACTCCTCCGCGGGGTCGACGTCACCGATTCGCACCACGGCGGGATGGTGGTCAGCGACCCGCTCGGGCACCTGCTGTTCTGCGACGGCGTGTTCCACCGTTCTCAGTTCGAGACGCCCTTCGGCGTGGTGCGCGGCATCGACGCGACGACCTACCGTCTCGACCCGCGCACGGGCCGCATCGGGAGCGAATGGCAGAGCCAGACCCCGAACCCGTGGAAAATCTCCTTCACCGCGCAGGGGCAACCGATCCAGCGCTACGGCGGCGGGCACGTCCTCGACGCGCTGCCGCTCACGTGGACCCCGCTCGGGGTCTACCACGCTTACGGACACGGCACGGTGCTCAACTACGGCAAGGGCTCGGCGCTCGCCGTCATTTCCAGCCCGAACTTTCCCCCGGAGCTGCAGCAGGGCCTCGCCTCCGCGGCCCTCCTCGGCAGCTATCAGGTCTCGCTCTCGGCGGTGCGCGCGGACGAGGGGCCGCTCACGGCGGCCTCGCGGGTCGATGTTCTCACCTCGAAGAACAGCACCTTCCGGCCGGTGGACGTGGAGTTCGGCCTCGACGGGGCACTCTACGTCTCGGATTTCTCCAGCCTCATCATCGGTCACGCCCAGCACGCGATGCGTGACCCCCAGTGGAACCACGAGCGCGGCCGCATCTGGCGCGTTGTGCACCGGGACCGCCCGGTGGCGCGAGACTGGCCGCGGATCGAGGGCGCGGGCGCCGAGGAACTCGCGGTGCTCCTCGGCCATCCGCAGGACCTCGTCCGCCACCACGCACGCATCGGGTTGCGGCGACTCGGCGCGGCGGCGGTGCCGGCCGTGGAGCAAGTCGCGAATCCCGGCGGCGCCAGCGACCGCGTGCGCCTAGAGGCCTGCTGGGTGCTCCTCGCCTTGGGTGAGGTCCGGCCCGCGTGGCTCGACGCGCTGGCCCGCTCGCCTGACCCGCTGGTGCGTGCGGCCGTGCCCGCCCTCGTGCGCTTCGGCGTGGAACGCCTGCCCGATGCGGCTGCGCGCCTCGGCCTCGCGGCCGCCGATCCCCATCCCCGCGTTCGGATGGCCGCGGTCAACGCCGTCGCCCACCTGCGCCCGCAGCGCCCCGCGCTCGAGGCCGCACTTTCCCGGATGCCAGCCGCCGAGCCCGCCGTGGCGCGGATGCGCGAGGACCTCAAGGCCGGCACCGCCCCCCGCGTCGGCCGCGCCGTCCCTGTCCTCGAGGTCGCCCCCGAGACGAGGGTCGGGCATTGGCAGGAGGTCGGCGCCGCGCGTCCCACCGAGGAGCCGCCTCCGGCGACGGGCGACACGCGGAAAAAGGCGAAGTCGAGCGGGCTGATGACCCGCACCTTCCGCACCTTCGTCGAAGTGGCGGAGCCGCAGGCGGCGGTGCTCGGGGTGCGCCACGCGTTCCTCGAAATCTCGGCCAACGGGGTCCAGGTGCACGCGGCCGACAGCCAGTACAGCGCCGACCAGCAGGCCGAGTTCCCGCTGCGCGCCGGGCTCAACCAGGTCGAGATCACGTACCGCCGGCTGCGGGCGGCGCCGCCGCCGGTCTTCCTCTACGATCCGACCGGCCGCCCGGTGCCGGGGGCGCGGCTGGCGCCCGATGCGGCGACGCTCACCGGCTGGGCCCAACGCTGGGAGGCGGAGCACGGGGTGGGGGAGGGCGTGCTCCGGGTGCAGGCGGTGCCCAACCAGATGCAGTTCGCGCCGACGGAACTCCGGGTGCGCGCCGGGCAACCGGTCCGGCTCGTGTTCGAGAACCCCGACCTGATGCCGCACAACCTGCTGCTCACCGCACCCGGCGCCGACGAGGAGGTGGGCGCGCTCGCCGACTTGATGGCGGCCGAACCGGGGGCGCTCGCCCGGCACTACGTGCCAGCCAGCCCCCGCATCCTGCACGCCACGCCGCTGGTCGAGCCGGGCCGCCGGGCCGAGCTGGCCTTCACCGCGCCGGCCACCCCGGGGCGCTACCCCTACCTCTGCACCTTCCCCGGCCACTGGCGGATGATGCGCGGAATCCTGATCGTCGAATGATTCCCGGCCCGCTCCGTCGCCGGGCTTGGATTTATCGGGCCGCGCTCCCCCTCCTGCCGGTCCTTGGCCTCCTCGCAGGCGGCTGCGTCCGCTTCCGTTACACGGGCGAGGACGACTTGCCGGCCGCTTGGCGGACGGAGGTGACGGGCATCTCCTGGCGCCTGCCCCAGGGCCGCTTTGCCTCGGAAGGTCAGCTCGTGGCGGGGGAGGGAACACCCACCAAGGTGCGGCTGGAGGAGATGTTCTTTCGCGGCCAGCTGCGCCGTTCCGCGCCCGCCGAGTTCATCGAGCTCACGACCGAGGGGAACGGCGCGTTCACCGCCCGGGCCTGGCGTGCGGGCCAGATCGCGGCCGAACTTCGCCTCAACGGCCGGATCGACCCGCAGACCGGGTGGCTGGAGCTCAGCGACGTCCCGGCCAAGGAAAACCAGAAGTTCGGCCCCGTCGCCACTTCGCTGTCGCTGCGCGTCGGCCTTGGCGCCGATGGGGCCCTCTACGTGCGGGCCCACGGGACGGCGGCGGGCGTCGTGCTGTTCGTGCCGGCCGTCGGCTCCTCGACCGTGTGGGGCCGCTGGGAGCCGGCGCGACCCTGAGGCGTTTTGGGGTGGCCGCGGCTCGGTTGTGGCCGCGGCTGCAGCCGCGGACTGGCGGATCGAGATGCCGGGTCGTTTTCGGGGCAAGGGCCTGCGGCTGGACTCTTGCGATGGTCTGAACCCGCGGCAACTGCCGCGGGCACAACGGCCGCGACTCACCGCTTCTTGTTGAGCGCGGCGCTGAACCAGTCGTTGTTCACCGCGGCCGGGGGCTTGGGGGCCGGAGCCGGCGCGGACCGTCCGGGACCCCCCGGCCCGCGTGGCCCGGAAGCGGGGGCGGCCGACTTGGGCCCGATCACGGGATTGCTCCGCAGCGAGAGCGCGATCCGCCCGCGCGCAAGGTCGACTTCCGTCACCGTCACCCGCACCCGCTGCTGCGGTCGCACCACCGCCGCCGGATCCTTCACGAAGGTGTCCGCCAGCTGGCTCACGTGGACGAGACCGTCCTGGTGCACGCCGATGTCCACAAAGGCCCCGAACGCGGTCACGTTGGTCACGATCCCCGGCAGCTTCATCCCCGGGCGCAGGTCCTCGGGGCGGTTGACGCCCTCGGTGAAGCTAAACGCCTCGAACTGCCGCCGCGGGTCACGGCCCGGCTTCGCTAGCTCGGCGAGAATGTCCTGGAGCGTCGGCAACCCGACCTCAGCGGTGACGTACCGCTCCGGCTTAATGCGGGCGCGCAGGTCGGCGTCGCGGAGCAAGTCCGCGACGGTGGCGCCGAGGTCCGCGGCCATCCGCTCGACCAGCGGGTAGCGCTCGGGGTGGACCGCGCTCGCGTCGAGAGGGTGCGCCCCGTCGCGCAGGCGGAGGAAGCCCGCGGCCTGCTCGAAGGCCTTCGGCCCCAGCCGCGGCACCTCGCGCAGCTCCGTCCGCGAGCGGAACGGGCCCTGCGCGTCGCGCCGGGCGACGATCGCGGCCGCCGTCGCCTCACTCAGACCCGAGACGTGGCGCAGCAACTGCTTCGAGGCGGTGTTGAGCTCGACTCCGACCCCGTTCACCGCGCTCACCACGGTGTCGTCGAGCGAGCGCCGGAGCGCGGTCTGGTCCACGTCGTGCTGGTACTGGCCCACGCCGATCGATTTCGGGTCGAGCTTCACCAGTTCCGCGAGCGGGTCCATCAGCCGGCGGCCAATGGAGACGGCGCCACGCACGGTCAGGTCGTGATCGGGGAACTCCTCCCGCGCCACCTCGCTGGCCGAGTAGATCGACGCCCCCGACTCGTTCACCATTACGATCGGGATCGTGGCCGCCAGCCCCAGCGCCCGCACGAACGCCTCGGTCTCGCGGCCGGCGGTCCCGTTGCCGATGGCCACGGCCTCGACCTGGAAGAACTTCACGAAGCCGAGCAGCTTCTCCTTCGCCTCCGCCGCGTGGCGATCCGGGTAGACGACGTCGTGGTGCAGCAGCTTGCCCTGCCGGTCGAGGAGCACGGTCTTGCAGCCGGTGCGGAAGCCCGGGTCGATCGCCAGCACCGCCTTCTGGCCCAGCGGCGCCGCCAGCAGCAGCTCGCGCAGGTTGTCGGTGAAGACCCGGATCGCCGCCTCGTCGGCCCGCTTCTTCGAATCGAGGCGCATCTCCGTCTCCATCGCCGGCGCGAGCAGCCGCCGGCAGGCATCCTGCACCGCCAGCACCACGTGGTCCGCGCAGGTCGCGGGGGCGGCGGCCCCGCTGGTGCGGCCGCGCACGAACAGGCCCTGCACGGCCGCAAAGGCCGCAGCCTCCTCGGGGAGCTGGACGCGCAGCATCAGGCAGAGCTCCTTCTCGCCGCGGCGCATCGCGAGGATGCGGTGCGAGGGCGCCTTCGCGAGGGGCTCGCTCCACTCAAAGTAGTCCTTGAACTTGGCCGCCTCGGGGTCGGTGTCCTTGCCCGGCACGACCTTGGTCGAAATCACCGCGTCCTTCTGGAATAGGCCCCGCAAGCGCGCCCGGGCCGCCTGGTCATCCGCCGCGCGTTCCGCGATGATATCCCGCGCCCCGGCGAGGGCCTCCTCCGCAGAGGCGATTCGCGCGGGCTGGTTCTTGCCGTCATCGGGGGTGTACTCGCGACCGGCATAGGCCTGCGCCGCCGCCTGCGGGTCGGAGGCCGGGTCCTGCGCCAAAAGGAGCTCCGCCAGCGGCTCTAGGCCCTTCTCCCGGGCGATCGTGGCGCGCGTCCGGCGCTTAGGGCGGAACGGCAGGTAAATGTCCTCCAGGGCCGCCAGCGTGTCCGCCGCCTTGAGGGCCTGCTCAAGCGCCGGCGTGGCCAGGCCGCGCTCCCGCAGGGAGGCGAGGATCGCGGCCCGACGCTCGTCGACGGCTCGCCACTGTTCCAGCCGGTCGCGCACCGCCAGCACCTGCACCTCGTCGAGCTCACCGGTCGCCTCCTTCCGGTAACGCGCAATGAACGGCACGGTGGCGCCCTCCGCCAGCAATTGCGCGGTCGCCGCCACCTGGAAGACCTTCACGTTCAGCTCGGCGGCGAGCCGGAGCACGTGGTCCGGATTGGGAACGGAAGCGGGGGCGGCTGGGGCCGGGGTGGCGGACATCGGGAAAAGCCGCCGAGCACACTCGCCCCGCGCCCGCGGGCAACCTCCAAAAAACGCCATTCGCGCCGCTCCCTCCGCCGCTCCGACCGTCCGGCGCGGACCAGCCCAGCGCAGCCTTGTCAGGCCCCGGCGATTGTGCGCGACTCCCGCGTTCCCGCGCATGTCCGCCATCAACCGCTTCCTCCTCGCGCACGACCTCCGGATCGCGACCAACCCCTGCGTCAGCCCGGACTTCTGCCTCGATTGGCCCAGCCTCCGCGCGCGCCTCGCCGCCGGTACCCCGGTGCGGGAATACCCCAAGAGCCGCTTCACCACCGCCGACGGCGCCTGGACCCTCCTCGAGGACGAGCACGGCGATTGCGCCTGGCGGCTCGCCGGGAACGGCGGCGACGGCGGCCTCGAGGACGGGATCACGCTCCCCGGCGGCGCCCGCGCCTTTCCCGCCACCTTCGCCAACCTCCTCCGCCTCAAGAACCGCGTCCAAGAGCACGACCCCGCGTCCACCCTCTTCCCCTCCGCTGCCGGCCAGCTCGGGCGCAGCACGCTCGGGGTCGGCGCCCGCTTCACCACGCTGCACTGGCCCGCGGTCGACTGGGCGATGAGCGCCCTCGGCCTCGGCGTTACCGCCAACCAGAACTCCATCCCGCGCGAGCTGGTTTACGATGTGGACGTGATGCTCGCCGGCCGGCTCGACCGCGTGCCATTCCCGTTCATCGGCACCCAAGTGCCCGAAGGCCACCAAGGGCAGAGCGTCGAGGGAATGAGCCACGGCTGCGTCCTGGCGAAGCTGAAGACCGGCTTCCACCGCCGCCGGATCGCCTGGAGCTTCAACGCCGACCACCAGCCGATCGGGGGTAAGTTCGACGACCGCGAAGACGCCCTCGTGGCCGGCTGTGTCCTCGCCAGCTACATCACCTTCGACCTCTCGCCCGAGCTGGCGGTAACGCCCGTCCCCGCCGATCCCGCCGCTTGGGTCGCGGCCGAGGTCCCCGCGGAGCTCGTCGCCACCGTGCGCGCCCGCGTCGCCGCCGCCGGCCTGCCGCTCGAGGACGCCGCCTTCCACCGTCTGCTCGCTACCGTCTGGCCTGCCCTGCGGAAGATGAAGCGGCGCGATGAGAAATACGCCGCCGCCCGCGCCCGGCTCTTCACCACGCCCGCCGGCCGCGACTACCTGCGCGAACTCTCGATCGACGAACTCCCCGGCCTCACGACCCCGGAGACGACGGCCGTGATGCTCGCCCTCTGCGCGGCCCTCGGGATGCGGATCCACTTCGTGGCGCCCGCCTTCGGCTTCCAGAAAAACATGCCCTACCCGGACGACGGGGCCCTGCGCGGGCTGATCGAACGGCAATGGGCGGTCTGCCGCGCGTTCGACGCCAGCATCGGCTTCCACTCGGGCTCCGGCAAATCCGCGAGCAACTACCGCGTGATGGGCGAAGTCACCGGCGGCCGCCTCGAAATCAAGACCAGCGGCCGCTATACGTACGAGATGGGCCGCGCCCTCCACGCGTCCCCCGACCCGCAGGACCAGGCCCTCTGGCGCGACTGGCACCGCTTCACGCTCGAGCTGGCCCTCACTGGCGCCTTCAGCCCCGACGAGACCGAACGGCGGATGGCGCGGGTCTTCATCACGGAGGCGCTCGCTCGCGCCCGCCACGGCACCGAGGTCTTCGCCAACCCCACGGTCACCCGCGCCGCGCTCGAATCCCTCCCGCCCAGCCCGGAGGATATGTTTTGGTTCGAGTATAACTTCCTCTTCGTCCTCGCCGCCGGCGGCCGCGCGGACAAGGCCTCCCTCGGCGATCATACGTCCGCCGGCTACACCCAACGCGCCCGCTTCTACCGGGTGAGCCCGGCCGGCCGCCTCCTGTTCGCCCGCCACGTCGCCTCGTACCTGATCTTCCTCGCCGAGGAAACCGGCCTCGCCGCCCCCGCCACCTGCACCGCCGCCCGCACGCTCCTCGCCCGCTACGGCACCCTCGAGGAAATGCTCGAGGACATCTCCCGCTGACCCCCTTTCCGTATGCCCACCCGGCCCTTCATCCACGACGATTTCCTCCTCGGCTCCCGCCAGGCGCGCGAGCTCTACCACCGGTTCGCCGCGGACGCCCCGATCTACGATTACCACTGCCACCTCCCGCCGGACCTGATCGCCCGCAACCACCAGTTCGCGGACCTCACGGAACTCTGGCTCGGCGGGGACCACTACAAGTGGCGGGCAATGCGCACCAACGGCGTGCCCGAGCGCTGCATCACCGGCAACGCCTCCCCGCGCGAGAAGTTCCAGGCCTGGGCCGAGACCGTCCCCCAGACCCTCCGCAACCCCCTCCACCACTGGTCCGCCCTCGAGCTCAAGCGCTACTTCGGGGTCAACGATCTCCTGGATGGCCGCTCCGCCGAACGCATCTGGCGCAAGGCCAACGCCCGCCTCGCCCGCACCCGCGTCCACGACCTCATCAACCAGTCCGGCGTCGCCGTGGTCTGCACCACGGATGACCCGGCGGATTCCCTCGAGCACCACGCCGCCATCCGCCGCGCGCCCGGCAAGCTCGAGGCCCGCGTCTATCCCGCCTTCCGCCCCGACAAGGCCCTCGCCGTGGGCCAGCCCGCCGCCTTCAACGCCTGGCTCGAACGCCTCGCCGCCGCCGCCGCCGCCAAGGGCGGGATTAAGTCCTTCGACGACCTCCTCACGGCCCTCAAACGCCGCCACGATGACTTTCACGCCGCCGGGGCCCGCGTCTCCGACCACGGCCTCGAAAGCGCCCTCGCCGAGCCCTGCACCCACGCGCAGGCCCGGATGGTCTTCGACGCCGCCCGCCGCGGCCGCGCCGCCTCCCCCGAGGAGGCCGCCCGCTACGGTTCCTTCCTGATGCTCGAGTTCGGCCGCTGGGACCACGCCCGCGGCTGGGTCAAACAGCTCCACCTCGGCGCCCTCCGCAACAACAACGCCCGCCTCCTCTCGACCCTCGGCGCCGACACCGGCTTCGACTCGATCGGCGACTTCCCCCAGGCCGCGTCCCTCTCCCGCTACCTCAACGCCCTCGACGCCACCGACCAGCTGCCGCGGACGATCCTCTACAACAATAACCCGCGCGATAACTACGTGCTGGGCACGATGATCGGTAACTTCCAGGACGGATCCGTCCCCGGCAAGGTCCAGTTCGGCAGCGGCTGGTGGTTCCTCGACCAGAAGGAAGGGATGGAGTGGCAG
>JBILWD010000164.1:0-8269 GCA_044370095.1 Opitutaceae bacterium
TCCCGCGCGCGGCCGCCTCCTCCGCCCTCCTCACGATCGCGATTCGGCCGGATCACCCGGCGACGGGATTCGGTTACCTGGAGCTGGGGCCGGAGCTGGCGCGCGGCGAGGCGGGCGTGTTCCGCCAGGTCAGCCGCTTCGTCGAGAAGCCGGACGCGGCCACCGCCGCCCGTTACCTCGCGGAAGGCCGGCACGCGTGGAACGCGGGGATGTTCTTCTGGAGCGTGGGGTCTTTCCTTGCTGAGGCCGACCGGCACGCGCCGGAGCTGGCCGCCTTCGTGCGCGGCTTCCCCGCGGGGGATCACGCCGCCTACCTCGCCGAGCAATTTCCCCGGCTGCCCAAGATCTCCGTCGACTACGCCATTATGGAAAAGGCTGCCTCCGTGGAGACCCTGCTCGCGTCCTTTGACTGGGATGACGTCGGCCTCTGGACGGCGCTGCCACGGCACCTTGCGCAAGATGCGGCCGGTAACGCCGTGCGCGGCGCGGTGTACACGACCGGTGCCGAGGGCAACATCGCGGTCAGCAATGGTCGCGCGATTGCCCTGTGCGGCGTGCGGGATCTCGTCGTCGTCGAGACCCCGGACGCGGTGCTAGTCTGCCATCGCGACGCCGTGCAGGACATCAAGAAGATCGTCCAACAGCTCCCGCCCGGTTTGCAGTAACGGAGTGCCCAGCGGGGCAAAAGAAACCCGCTGCCCCTTGCGGGGCAGCGGGTTAAAGTGGTGGCTCAGCCCGGAATCGAACCGGGGACACGAGGATTTTCAGTCCTCTGCTCTACCAACTGAGCTACCGAGCCACGAGTGAGCGGAAGAGCGAAGGGTGCGGGGCGGGGCGCGTCAACGGGAATTTACGGCGCCGGCTCAGCCTTGGTGGGTCCGGGTGGAGACCTCGATTACGTCGTGGGGCGCCGCTTCCTTCTGGCCCGCCGGGGAGACCCGGATGAAGCGGGCCTTCTCCCGCAGCGAGGGAAGCGTGCCTGCGCCGAGGTAGCCCATTCCGCTCTGCACGCCGCCGATCAGGTTGGCGAGCACATCGTCGACGGAGCCGGACACCTCCTTGAGTGCCTCAATACCCTCGGCGGCGACTTTGCGCGAGGTGTCTGCTTTGTCGTGCCCGTAACGCGCCGCGCTGCCGGACTTCATCGCCGCGAGAGAGCCCATTCCGCGGTACTGTTTGTAGACCTTGCCATTGATCTCGAGGATCTCCCCCGGCGCCTCGCGGCAACCGGCGAGCAGGCCGCCGAGGATGACGGCGTCCGAGAGCGTCAGGGCTTTCACGATATCCCCGCTCTTGGTGATGCCGCCGTCGGCGATCAGGCGGACGCCGTGGGCGCGAGCCGCGGCGCCGGCCACGTGCAGAGCGGTGAGCTGAGGGATGCCGACGCCCGCGACCACGCGGGTGGTGCAGATGGAGCCGGGGCCTTGGCCAACCTTGATCGCGTTGGCGCCGCTGCGGGCGAGGAATTCCACCCCGGCCGCACTCGTCACGTTGCCCGCGAGGATCGTCAGGGCGGGGAAGGCGGAGCGGACCAGCCGCACCACCTCGCCGACCCCGGCGGTGTGACCGTGTGCGGTCGAGACAGCGACGCAGTCCACGTGCTCGGCAACCAGCTGGCCCACGTGCTCGATGATCCGCTCGCGATCGAGGGTGCCATCCGGCCGCCGGATGGGCGAAAGGGCGGCGCCCGCCACCAAGCGGAACTCCTGGTCGCGCGCGGGTTTGCGGCGGGATTTCGCTTCGCCGGTGATGCGCTCGACGTCCGAGGCGGTGATTAGGCCGCGGAGGGCGCCGGCGGCGTCGACGACGAGCATCTTGTTGCTGCCGACGTTCTCGGAGAAAAAGCGGTCCGCTGCCCGGATCGGGTCCTGCGCGACGTCGCGCTGGTCCACGGTGCGCAATTGGGCGCGCGGGGTCATCACCTCGGCCACTCGCTTGGCGCGGTAACGATCCTTGACCACATTGCCCGAGAGCAGGCCAGAGAGGCGGCCGGCGGCGTCGACGACCGGGAAGGTGGAGAAGGCGAAGCGGCGGGCCTCGATCATGGCGAGCACGTCGCCGATCAGCTGGTCCGGGGCCACCGTGATGGGGTCCTGGATGAGGCCGTGGATGTGGCGCTTCACTCGGGCGACCTCCTTCACTTGGTCGCGCGGCGCCATGTTATAGTGGATCAGGCCGAGGCCGCCGTTGAGCGCCATCGCGATGGCCATCCGCGACTCGGTCACGGTGTCCATATCAGACGAAAGCACCGGGATCTGGAGGCGCAGCGTGTCGCTGAGCGCGGTGGCGGTGTCGGCTTCCTTGGGGAGGATCTCGGAGTACAGGGTGGCCAGCGAGACGTCGTCGAACGTGAGCGCCATCGGCAGGTTGGCGCGGAAGAAGGCGTCGGCGGGGAGGAAATACTCGCCGTCCGCGGCGGCGGTGGCGGGGGAGGGCGTGGCAACCGAGGACATAAGGTTGCCGGGAACGGAGTAGGGCGGCGGGGAGCGAGGGCAAACGGAAAGTGTGGCCGTCCTGCGGGGTTGCGTTCGGCGCGGGGCCCGGCTCGTTGGAGGGATGTCCACCGCGCGCCTGCGCCTGCAGTACCGCCGCTACCGGCTACCCTTCCGCGGGCCGGTCCGCACGGCGCACGGGGTGTGGACGCACCGCGAGGGCCTCTGGGTGCGGATCGAGGATTCGGCGGGCCGCGCCGGCTGGGGCGAATGCGCGCCACTGCCTGGCTGGACCACTGAAACCGTGGACGCGGCGGAGGCGGCACTCCGTGAACTGGGGGAGTGGGCGGAGGAGGCCGCCTTGGACCGGTTTCCGGTGGGGCTCGCGTGTCTGCGTGGGGCGTTGGCCGCGGCACGGGACGCGTTTGTGGTGCCGCCGGAGCCGGCCGCGCTGGGGGTCGCCGCCCTGCTCCCGGCCGGCGGCGAGGCGCCCGCGCGCCTCGCGGTGCAGGCGGAGGCCGGCTTTCGGGTCTTCAAGTGGAAGGTTGGGGTGGGGGATCCCGCGGATGAACTTGGTCTACTCGACGAGCTTTGCGGCCGGCTGCCGGCCGGAGGTCGCCTGCGGCTCGATGCCAACGGCGCTTGGGAACGCCGGGTCGCGGAGCGGTGGCTGGAACGCTGCGCCGAGCGCCCAATCGAGTTCGTCGAGCAACCGGTGGTGGCTCCGCCGGGCGCGAGTGAGCGGGACCGGCAGCGCGCGGAGGACCTGCTGCAGGGGCTCGCGGCGTCTTACCCCACGCCCCTCGCGCTGGACGAGTCGCTGGCCGGAGACGGTGACGTCGAACGCTGGCTGGCCTCGGGCTGGCCCGGGTTCTTCGTGCTCAAGCTCTCCCTGCACGGCGCACCGGAGTCGACGCTCGCGGCGCTCGCGCGGGCTGGGGCGCGGGTCGTGTTCTCGTCCGCGCTGGAAACGCGGGTCGGCGCCGCGCACGCGCTGCGTCGGGCTTGGGCCTGGCCGGGAGAGCGGCACGCGCTCGGTTTCGGCGTTTGGCCGCTGTTCGCCGCGCGCGCGTTGGACGGACCCGCGGCGGCGCCCTTCCTCCGGCGGGAGGACGTTTTAGCCCTCGACTTGGAGGAGGCATGGAACGCGCTCGCCTGAGAGCCCTCGTGGAGTCGACCGGCTGTGCACGCGCGGTCGGAAGGATGCTTTTCGTGCTCGATCCCGGCTGGGGACCGGACGCGCGGCGGGAAGCGGAGTCGCTGCTGACGCTGCCCGATGGGCGCCTGCCGGGGGAGGAGCGCGGCTGGCTGGCCCTGCCGACAGGCGGGTCGGGCGGGGGCGTCAAATGGGCGCGCCACGACGAGGCGACGCTCGCGGCGGCGGTGGCTGGGCTGCGCGCGCACTTTGGTCTCGGTGCCATCCACGCGGTCGACGTGCTGCCGGCCCATCACGTGAGCGGGCTGATGGCGCGGGTGCGCGCCGCGGAGACTGGAGGCACGCACCTGCCGTGGGCGTGGAAGCGCCTGGAGGCGGGGGAGATGCCGGTGTTGCCGGAAAAGGCGGACGGTTGGGTCGTCTCCCTGGTGCCGACGCAGTTGCAGCGCCTGCTGCGTCAGCCTGCGGCGACGGCCTGGCTGCGCGGCCTGCGCGTGATCTTCCTCGGTGGCGGGCCGGCCTGGCCGGACCTGCTCCGTCGTGCGCGGGACGAGGGACTGCGCCTGGCGCCCAGTTACGGGATGACCGAGACGGCCGCGATGGTGGCCGCGGTGCGGCCAGAGGATTTCTTGGCGGGAAAGGAGCAGCTGCGTCCGCTGCCCCACGCGGAACTCGCGGTCGACGGCGAGGGCCGCCTGCAGGTCGCCGGGCCCTCGGTTTGCCGCGGACTCTGGCCGGAGTGGCGCGACGAGGGTCGGTGGTCCACCGGCGACCGCGCCGAGGCGCGCGCGGGCGGGTGGGTAATCCTCGGCCGCGCCGATCAGGTGATCATTACGGGCGGCCGGAAGGTGGACGCCGCCCGCGTCGAGGCGGCACTCCGGGGCGGGGGAGTCTGGGAGGAGGTCGCGGTGCTCGGCCTGCCCGATGCGGAATGGGGCGAGATTGTGGTCGCGTTCCATCCCGCGGGAGCGCCGAACGGGAACCCGGCGGATGCTCTCGCGGGGTTAGCGGCCTGGGAACGGCCGCGGCGCTGGGTGACGGTCGAAACGTGGCCGCGCAACGCGGCGGGCAAGGTGGACCGCGCCGTGCTCCGGCGGCTTGGCGCCACGCTTGCGGCGCAGACCGCTGGCGACTAGCTGCAGGGAGCCAATGACCAAGAACGAGATTGCTGACGTCCTGCTCGAGATTGCGACCTTGCTCGAGCTGCAGGGGGAGAATCCCTTTAAGGTGCGGGCATACCAGTCGGGCGCCCGTGTGCTGGAGGCGATGGAGGAGGCCGATCTCGCCCGGCTGGTCGCCGCCGGGGAACTCCGGAGCGTCAAGGGCATCGGCGAAGCCTTGGCCGAGAAGATCACCACTTTACACACGACTGGAGCGCTACCCTTCGTGGAGAAACTGCGCGCGGCGGTGGGGCCCGGGCTGGTGGAGTTGCTGGAGGTCCCGGGCCTGGGACCAAAGAAGATTCGGGCGCTGCACGAACGGCTCGGGGTGGACTCGGTTGCGGCGCTCGCCGCCGCCTGCGTCGCAGGCAAGGTCGCGGAGTTGGAAGGCTTCGGCGCAAAGACGCAGGAGAAACTGCTCGCCGGCGTGCGCAACCGCGAGGCCTACGGCCGGCGGCACCTCTGGTGGGACGCCGCGGAGCTGGCGGGCGCGATCCTCGCGGGCCTGCGGGCGCTGCCGGCGGTGCGCCGCGCGGAGGCGGCGGGTAGCCTGCGCCGCGGGTTGGAGACCGTGGGCGACCTCGACTTCATCGTGGCGGCGGAGGATCCCGCGCCGGTCGTGGCGTGGTTTGTCGCCCAGACGGGGGTGGGCGAGGTGACCGCCCACGGCGACACCAAGGCGAGCGTGCGGTTCGAGAGCGGGTTGCAGGCGGACCTTCGGCTCGTGCCGGCGGAACAGTTCGCGTTCACCCTCCATCACTTCACGGGCTCCAAGGAGCACAATGTGCAGCTCCGCCAGCGCGCCTTAGCGAGGGGCTGGAGCCTGAGCGAGTGGGGTTTGACCGCGGTCGGGGGGGCGGATCTGCCTCCGCCCCTAGTGGCGGTGGAGGAGGACCTGTTCCGTGCCCTGGGTCTCGCCTTCATCCCGCCCGAGCTGCGCGAGGGCAGGGGGGAGATCGAGGCCGCGGAGCGCGGAGAACTGCCGCGCCTTGTCACCGCGGGCGATACGCGCGGGGCCTTCCACAACCACACCGCCGCCTCCGACGGTCGCAACACGCTCGCGGAGATGGCGACCGCGGCCGGCGCGCTGGGGTGGGAATACCTCGGCATCGCGGACCACTCGAAGTCCAGCTTCCAGGCGCGCGGCCTCCACGAGGACCGCCTCCTCGCGCAGGTGGCGGAGATCCGCGCGCTCAACGCGTCCGGACGCTGCCCGGTGCGGCTCTTTGCCGGCACGGAGTGCGACATCCTCCCCGACGGCAGCCTCGACTTCGCCGACGAGATCCTCGCCCAGTTGGACTACGTCGTGGTCTCCGTCCACTCGGCCTTCGGCCAGGACGAGTCAACGATGACGGCGCGGATCATTCGAGCCTTGGAACACCCACGCACTACGATGCTCGGGCACCTCACCGGGCGCCTGCTGCTCCGACGCGAGGGGTATGCGGTCGACGTGGGCCGCGTGATCGACGCCGCGGTGGCCAACGGGGTCGTGATCGAGCTCAACGCGAACCCGTGGCGGCTGGATCTTGATTGGCGGCACTGGCGCCGGGCGGCTGAGCGGGGGCTCCTTTGTGCGATCAATCCGGACGCTCACGACACCGCCGGCCTTGAGCACGTCCACGCCGGCGTCAATGCGGCGCGCAAGGGCTGGCTGGTGCCGGAACAGGTGATCACGACTTGGCCGCTCGCCCGGATCGAGGAGTGGTTAGACCGCCGACACGGGCGCGCCGGCAGATGAATCTCCCATTTGCGAGCGGTGCGGCGCGCTTGCCGCGCGCAAATTTGCGTTGCGGAGCCTGGGGCCGGCGTGACACCAACCCTCTACCCCAACCCCCGCGTCCCGATGGCCTCCCCCAAGTCCTCCCCGCTCACCTTTGAACTTACTGAGGAGATGGAGGCGCGGCTCGAGGCCTGCCGCCGCGGTCATGGCTACGCCTCGGCCAGTGCGGTGGTGCGGGCAGCGCTCGCGGCGTTCGACTTTGCTGGCTGCCGCCCGGTGCGCGCGAAGCAGCGCCAGCTCTCGGTGCGCGTGAGCGCCGACCAGCGCGCCCTCCTCCGCCGCCACGCGCGGCTGAACCGCGTCAGCGTTGGCGAACTGCTGCGGCTCGCGCTGGCGGCGATGCCCGTGAAACCGGGCCGTCGTTAGGCCGGGCGGACGCGCCCGCGCCGCGCTTGCCATAGCCCGGGCCGGTCCCTTTGGTCCCGCGCTGTCTATGCACGCCTCCCCCGCCCCCCTCTCCACTTGGGCCCGCAACGTAGCCCCGTCCCCGACCCTCGCGGTCGACGCCAAGGCGAAGGCCCTGCAGGCCGCCGGCGAGGACGTCTGCGGCTTCGCGGCCGGTGAACCGGACTTCGACACCCCGGAGCACATCAAGGAGGCCTGCGCCGCGGCCCTCCGCGCGGGCAAGACCAAGTATGCGCCGACGCCGGGCATCGAACCGCTGCGGCAGGCGATCGCCGACCGTTACGCCGCGGAGTATGCCCTGCGCGCCACCCCGGCCCAAGTGATCGTCTCTCCGGGCGGCAAGTTTAGCTGCTACCTCGGCGTGCTCGCGACCTGCTCGCCGGGCGACGAGGTCATCGTGCCCGCCCCCTACTGGGTGAGCTATCCGGAAATGGTGAAGCTGGCGGGCGCCGTTCCCCGCTTTGTGCTCGCAGACGACCGCACCGGCTTCCGCCTCACCCCCGCGATGGTCGAGGCCGCGATCACCCCGCGCACCCGCTTGCTGATCCTCAACTCCCCGTCCAATCCGACCGGCGCGGTCTACTCCCGCGCGGAGCTCGAGGCGATCGTCGCCGTCGCGCTCCGGCATAACCTCTACATCCTTTCCGACGAGATGTACGAGCACCTGGTGTATGACGGCGTGCGGCCCACTTGCGTCGCGACCCTCGCGCCCGAGGCCGCGGCACGGACGATCACCGTCGCCGGCTTCTCCAAGACCTACGCGATGACCGGCTGGCGCATCGGGACCACGCTCGCGCCGCTGCCGATCGCCAAGGCGATCGCGGAGCTGCAGAGCCAGATGTCGTCGAACGTCACCACGTTTGCCCAGTTCGGCGCGCTGGCCGCTCTCCAGCAGAAGGAGAAGACGGCGGCCGCCTTGGCGACGATGCTGACGGCGTTCGACCGTCGCCGCCGGAACCTGCACGCCGAGCTCAACCGCATCCCGGGCATCTCCTGCCTGCTCGCCGAGGGTGCCTTCTACCTTTTCCCCAACATCTCCCGCTTCGGTCTGACGGACGTCGATTTCTGCAACCGGCTCCTCGACCAAGAAAAGGTTGCCGCGGTGCCCGGCAGCGCCTTCGGCGCCGAGGGCTACCTTCGTCTCAGCTACGCCACCAGCGACGAGATCATCGCCAAGGGTGTCGCTCGGCTGGTCCGCTTCTGCTCCGGCCTCCGTAAGACCTGATTCCCTGCTTATGCGTCCCATCGTCCAGATTTCCCTCGACCTGACCGACCGAACGGAGGCGCTCGCCACGGCCGCCACTGCCCTTCGCGCGGGCGTAGACTGGCTCGAAGC
>JBILWD010000438.1:0-2615 GCA_044370095.1 Opitutaceae bacterium
CGCCGAACCCGTCCCCGATCTGGCCAAAGGTGATCGTCTCGCGCGAGAAATCGATCGCCCCGAACAGCTGGACAAGGCCTTCCTCGAACCACGCCGGCGGCGCCTGCGCGAGTTGGCGGCGGATCAGGTGGCGGAAGTACTCGATGTAGAACGAGCGGTACGGGTCGCTTTCGACCGTCTCCGCGTCGCTGAAGCGAAGCTCCTGCAGGGCGAAGTCGACGACGATCGCGGCCCGTTCCGGGTTCTGGAGGAACAGGCTGTTCATCGCGAACCGCTCCGCCCGGTCGCGCACCGGGAGGAACTCGTCGAACCCGCGCCCGCGGCCGCAAAGGATGAGCGCCGTCGGCACCGCAACCTGCCCTCGCGTCAGGCCCGGCATAATGATCTCGATCACCTGCTGCAGCAGCAGGAAATCCGCCACGAAGCGCCGCGTCTCGCGCTCCGAGAGGCGCGAAAGGATCTCGAAGCCCGGGATCTCCGCATAGCGCCATTCCTCGGGTGGCGGGAGCACCCGCGAATCGCTCACCTCGAACACCGGCAACTCGATGACCGGTCCGGACGGGACACCGGCCGCCGGCGGGGTGGCGGCGGCTACCGGCGCGGCGACCAGCAGGGCCGCAAGGAGGAGCAAGCGGGATCGCATAGGGTTCAGGGCCGCGACGTGGTGGCAGCGGGGGTGGCGGGCGCGGTGGCGGCCGGCGCCGGCGGCAGGGATTCCTTGAGGCCGGTGAAGCGCTGGCGCGCCTCGGGGGTCGGGGCGTACTTCACCCCGTGGTCGGCCAAGGCGTGGGCCGACTGAAGGTCGCCGGCATCGCGGGCCAGCACCCCGGCTTGGTAGACCGTCCGCAGCCGCGTCGGGAACAGCATCGCGCCCTCGACCATCAGCTTGGCCTCGTCGCGGGTCGGGACGGCCGCGCTGCGCGCCCAAACGTCGCCCGCGACGTCATAGACGGCCGGCAGCAACGGGGGCTTGCCGTGCGCGAGCTGCAGGGGAGCGAGGACGGCGCGGGTCTGAGTCGGCGTAAGTTGGGTGCCGGCGCCGGGCGCCGCGAGGGCCTCGGCCAAGCGCAGGCGGGCGAGCTCGAGGTTGGCCTCGGACCGCCGGGCGCCCCCGGCGAAGCCGGCCTCGAGGAACGTCCGCGCCCGGGCCGCGTCGCCGTGGCGCTGCTCGTACAGGCCGAGCGCGGCCAGCAGGTACGGGTCGCGCTCCCCGCGGGTGTAAGGCGCGGCGAGCTCGGCGCGGGCGGGCTTCACCCGGCCGGCCAGCACCATCGCCTCGCCCTTGATGCGCCCCACCTCGGCCTGCGTCGCGTCGCGCAGCTCCACCGGCGGCGGCGGCACGATCACGTCCTCCTTGGACCGGTACTCGCGGTGCTGGTAGACCGTGAAGTCGATGTAGCCCCGCAGCTCCAGCAGCATCTGCTTGTAGGTGCGGTTGAAGACCTGCCGGAACAGCTCCTCGCTCGCCGGTTCCCGCGCCAGCCGCTGCAGGAACGTCGCGAACGGCTTCTGATACTTCCCGTTCAGGCCATAGAGGCACATATGGACGAACGCGTAGGCCTGCTTCGCCCAGCGGTTGTTCCCAAGCACGTTAGTCGCCTCCGAAGAATCGTGCGCCACGGCGAAAAACTTATCCAGGGGCACGAGCGCCTTGCGCTGGAGCGCCGCATTGAAGTCCCGGTCCTCCGCCGGCGCGCCCGGCAGCGCCATCGACTCCGCGCCCTCCTCGCCCGCCCCCAGCGCGTTAAGCTGCTGCACCATCGCCGCCTGCGCGGAGATGGTGTTGGGGTCCTCCAGCTTGGCGAAGGAGATCCAGCGCCGGTCGAACTCCATCCGCATAATGATCTGCGACAAGCCCTCCTCAACCCACGCCGGCAGGCGCGGCTCGCTGCTACTCAGCAGGTAGCGCACGTACTCGCGGTACAGCTGCTTGTCGTGGTCGACCGACACCATCCCCGAGTCCGTGCCCGTCGCCGCATCGTTCAGACCATCGACGTTCAGGACGTTCAAGGTCGTCGCCTGCAAATCGATCACGATCGCCGTCTGCGCCCCCTGCTTGAGGAAAACGCTGGCGAAGCCCGCGTCGGGCACGTAACGCCCCGCCGGAATAAAGTCCTGAAACTTGCCCCGCTTCGCGCAGAGGATCAGCGAGGTGGTTTGCGGGTGGCGCCCGGGCTGGGGCCAGACGTGGCCGAGCGCCTGGCGAAACATCGCGAAGTCCCGCAGCAGCCGCTGCGTCGCGCGGTCCGACGCGTTACTCAGGATCTCGAAGCCCGGGATCGCCGCGTAACGCCACGCTTCCGGGGGCGGCAGCTCGCGGTTGTCGGTCACCACGAAACGGGGCAACTCGACGACGGGTTCCGCGGCGGGGGCGGTTTCCGCGGCGGCCAACGGGCCGGCCAGCGCCAACAGAGCGGCGAGGAACAGTCTCATACCAGGGGAGACGAACGCCACGGCCGGAAGTTGCCCAGCCCAAAGCGGGGCCACCGGGGGGAGCATCGGGATGGGCGCGCACCACCGGGTCGGAACCGGAAGCGGAGGCCCCCTGCCAGGCCAACGCCGCTAGGCGAAGTTCACGTTGCCGGCCAGACCCTGCTCCCCGGCGCTGGCCAAGA
>JBILWD010000013.1:0-23931 GCA_044370095.1 Opitutaceae bacterium
GAGCATCTCAGTATTGCCTGCGCCTGCCCCCAACCCCCACCCCGACCAGACTCTGCAAGGCCCAGTGCCCTCGCAGTCACCGTCCCTAATTGAACCTATGAAACCGACTCCCCCACCCCCTGCGCCCTACCGGGTATGGCGGCTCCTTCTCCTCGTCCTGCTGGCCTCGACGACCAACGTGCTGCGGCCGGGAGTTTCCGCGGCCGAGAGTTCGGCCCCCGCCCGCATCACCGGTCGCGTGAGCAACTCCGCGACCGGGATGTACCTCGCCAACGCCCGGGTCGCCGTCAAGGGCACCGCCCTCGTGACCTTCACCGACGAAACCGGCACCTATCGCCTAGATCTTGTGCCCGCCGGCCCGGTTTCCCTCGAGGTCTTCTACACCGGCTTCGATCCGCAGCAGGTGACCCTGGCCCCGGCCCCCGGCGCAGCCGTCGAGAGGGACATCGCCCTCAGCTCCCCGGGGGGGCTAGGCGCCCCGGGCAAGGTCGTCCAGCTTGGCTCCTTTGTCGTCTCCGATTCGCGGGAGATGGACGGAGCCGCCATCGCGATCAACGAGCAGCGCTTCGCCGCCAATATCGTCAACGTCGTCGCCGCGGACGAGTTCGGCCTCGTGCCCGATGGCAACATCGGCGAGTTCCTGAAACTGCTTCCCGGGATCACGATGAGTTACCGGGGCGGCGATCCGCGCGAGGTGTCGATCGACGGCGTGTCCTCGGAAAACGTGCCCGTGAGCGTGGGCGGTTTCAGCCTCGCCACGCCGGAGGTCTCGGGGGTCGGCCGGAACGTGGAGCTGAATTCGGTCTCGATTAACAATATGTCGCGCGTCGAGGCGATCTTCTCGCCGACGCCCGAGTCCCCCGGTTCGGCCTTGGCCGGGACGATCAACCTCGTGCCGCGCAGTGCGTTCGAGCGCGCGCGGCCCGTCTTCACCGGCAGCACCTACATCATTATGCGCGACGATGCCCGCGACTTCCACAAGACGCCGGGGCCGCGCGCCGAACGCACCCGGAAGGTCCTGCCCGGGTTCGAGTTCACCTGGATTGTGCCCGTGAACAAGGCCTTCGGCTTCACGCTCTCCGGCGGGGCCTCGTCCCAGTATTCCTCGGAGCCGATTATGACCAACACTTGGCGGGGCGCTGGCGCCGCCACCAACGGCGGCACCCTGCCCGACACCACCCCGGACCGGCCGTACCTCACGGACTACCTCATCCGCGACAGCACGACCGGCCGCGACCGCACCTCCCTCGGTCTCACCCTCGACTACCGGCTCACCCCGGCCTCCCGCCTATCATTCTCTTTCCAATTCGGAACGTTTCACTCGTACTACAACCAGCGGAATATGACGTTCTTGGTGAACCGCGTGCTGCCCGGCGCGTTTTCGCCCACCTTCACCCACGGCTTTCCCGGCGCCGGCGAGGTCCGCCAGAACACCAACGCCCGCGACCGCCTCAGCCGCACGGTGATGCCGAGTGTCACCTTCCGCCACGACGGCCGCATCTGGAAGCTCGAGTCCGGCTTCGGCCTCTCACAGGCGACCAATCAGTTCCGGGACATCGACAAGGGCTACCTCCAGACGACGCTCGTCCGGCGCACCGGAGTCACGGTGGCCTTCGACGACATCTTCTACCTCCGGCCCGGCCGCATCACGGTCACCGACGGCGCCACCGGACTCCCCGTGGATCCGTACCAACTCTCCAACTACTCACTCAGCACCGCCGGCAGCAGCCTCGGCCGGTCCGTCAGCCGGCACCGGACCGCCTTCGGCAACCTCCGCCGCGACTTCGGTGGCCGCTGGCCCCTTTCGCTCAAGGCCGGCTTCGACCTGCGGCAGAGCATGAGCGACTACCGCACGCACAACCGTTCCCTGACCTACGTTGGCGCCGATGGGCGGTCCAGCACCACCCCGGAGGGTGGCGACGACAGCGCGGCGCCCTTCCTAGATCGCGACTTCTCGACCCGGACCGGCCCGTATGGCTTTCCCCGGATCGAATGGGTCAGCAACGAGGGCCTGTGGGAGCATTACCGCTCGAATCCGGGCCGCTTCACGGCCGATGCCAACGCCGAGTACCGGTCGAGGATCAGCAACTCGAAACACTCCGAGGAACTGATCTCCGCCGTCTACCTGCGCGGTGATCTCAGCCTGTTCGGCCCGCGCCTGCGCCTGACCGGCGGCGTCCGGGCCGAGCAGACCAACGTCGAGGCCGAGGGGCCGCTCACCGATCCCACCCGCAACTTCCGGCGCGACGCGGCGGGGCGGGTCATCCTCGGGCCCAACGGTCGCCCACAGACGATCGCCAGCGATGCGCTCGCCGTTTCGCAGCTCACCTTCATCGACCGCGGCCAGCAGGCGGAGAAGGAGTATCTTCGCCTGCTGCCGAGCGTGAATGCGACCTACCAAGTGCGGGAGAATCTCCTCGCCCGGGTCGCCTGGTACGAGTCGCTGGGCCGGCCGAGTTTCAACCAGTACTCGGGCGGGCTCACGCTGCCCGATGTCGAGGCGCCACCGAGCAACACCAACCGGATTGTGGTCAACAACGTCGGGATCAAGGCGTGGCAGGCGCGGAGCACGAAGGTGAGCCTCGAATACTACTTCGAGCGCGTGGGGCAGCTGTCCGTCGGCGCGTTCCGGCGGGACTTCGAGAATTTCTTCGGCAGCACCGTGCTCGACGCCACCCCGGGGTTCCTCGGCCTCTACGGCCTCGATCCGACCGTGTACGACCCGTATGACGTCGCGACCCAGTACAACCTCCCCACTCGGGTGCGGATGGAAGGCTACAACGTGAACTACCGCCAAGCGCTCACCGTCCTGCCCCACTGGGCGCGCGGGGTGCAGTTCTACGCGAACGGCAGCGCCCAGCGCGCCACTGGGGACGGCGCCGCCAATTTCGCCGGCTACTTCCCCAAGAGCGGCAACTGGGGGATCAGTCTCTCCCGGGCCCAGTACAACGTCCGCCTGAACTGGAACTATCTCGGCCGCCAGCGCCGCGGGGTCGTCAACGGCCGCGGCCTCGAGCCCGGCACGTACAACTGGGGCTCCAAGCGCTCCTACATCGATGTCTCCGCCGAGTACGCGATCACGCGGCGCCTCGCGGTCTTCGCGAACCTGCGCAACGTGAACCAGCCGGTCGACGACGTCGAAATCACCGGCCCCAACACCCCCGCTTACGCCCAGCTCCGGCAGCGCCAGGACTTCGGCTCCCTCTGGACCATCGGCGTCAAGGGAAGCTTGTGAACGCTTCGCACCCCGGCGGCCTCCGCCGCCGCCACCTCACCGGCCTGGCCGGGCTCGCCGTGGCCGTGATCCTGCTCGCTTGGCCCGCCACGCCCGCCGGCGCGGCCACGTGGGCCCGGAAGCCCAACGTCGTCCTGATCTTGGCCGACGATCTCGGCTACGGGGACTTGCAGTGCTACAACCCGCAGCGCGGGAGGATCCCCACGCCGAACCTCGACCGGCTCGCCGGCCAAGGCCTGCGCTTCACCGACGGACACTCCGCCTCGGGCGTCTGCTCGCCGTCGCGCTACACGCTCCTCACCGGCCGCTACCCTTGGCGCACCCGGCTGCAGGCGGGGATCGTCGGTGTGTTCGGCGAGCCGCTGATCGCGCCTGACCGGCTCACCGTCGCCTCGCTCGCCCGACAACACGGCTACCGCACGGCCGCGATCGGCAAGTGGCACCTCGGCTGGGACTGGCCGATCCCGGCCGCGCAGGCGCCGCTGTTCCGCGCCATCCCCAAGGGTGCCGCGGCCGCGACCGAGGCGCACCGCACCGCCTGGCGGGAAGTCTTCGCCCGCGCGATCCCGGGCGGGCCGACCACGCGCGGATTCGATCTGTACTTCGGCACCGACGTGCCGAACTGGCCGCCCTATTGCTTCATCGAGAACGATCGCACCGTCGGCGTCCCGGCGGAGCTCCTGCCCGTCCACCTGCTCGGCAACCACCAGGCCAGCTTGGCCGGCCCGGCGCTGCCCGACTGGAGCCTTGAGCCGATCCTGCCCGCGCTGCGCGACCGGGCGGTGCAGTTCATCTCGCTGGCCGCCCGGCGGCCCGAGCCGTTCCTCCTCTACCTGCCGCTGACCTCCCCGCACACGCCGCTCGCCGTCAACGCCGAGTGGCGGGGCCGGAGCGGCCTCAATGCCTATGCCGACCTGGTGATGGAGACCGATGCCGTCGTCGGCCGCGTCCTCGAGGCCCTTGACCAAAGCGGCGTCGCGGACGACACGCTCGTGCTCTTCACCTCCGACAACGGCTGCGCCGCCTACATCGGCGTGCCCGAGCTGGAGCGCCAGGGCCATTTCCCAAGCGGCCCCCTGCGCGGCTACAAGACGTCGGTTTACGAGGGTGGGCATCGCGTCCCGTTCCTCGTGCGCTGGCCCGGGGTGGTCCCGCCCGGGACCGTGTGTGATCAGCTGGTGCACCAAGCGGACGTGATCGCGACCCTCGCCGAGATTCTCGGGACCACGCTGCCCGCGCATGCCGGCGAGGACAGCTTCAGCCTTCTCCCGCTGCTCCGGGGTGGCACCGAGCCCGTGCGCCCCACGGCCGTGAGTTGCGCGAGCACCGGCGTGCCGGGCCTCCGCGAGGGCCCGTGGAAGCTCGTGCTGGCCGCCGATCCCGGGGCGGGCACGGAGGTCGAGCTATACAACCTCGCCGCGGATCTAGGTGAAACGCAAAACCTCGCGGCCGCCCAGCCGGCGCGCGTCGCCGCGATGCGGGCCTCGTTCGAGGAGATCATCACCCGCGGCCGCAGCAACCCGGGCCCGGCGCGACCGAATGACGTCGCGGTCCGCCGCTACCCACAGCCGGTGGCCGGGAAAAAGAAATTCCCGCGGGTGAACAACTGATCCGCCGACGTCGGAACGGGGTCTGCCGGCCACTTTCCGCCTCGCCGTCGGCCGCGCGGGCCGGGGCGCCCCGCACCAGACGGCCGCATCCCCGCGGGCGCCGGCCGGCTTTGATTCAACCTTGCCACCGGCTGCACCGGCCCGAGCTTGAGGGAGAAGTGCGGGGCTCAAGCCGCCGCTCTCGCCCCTCCCATGACCCGTACCCCGCTGTTCCGCTTCCCTCGCCGTTCCGCCTCCGTCCGCCTGCTGCTTGCCGTGAGCCTCAGCGCCGCGTCACTGCGGGCGCAGAGCGTGCCCCCGCCGGCGGCGGGCCGGGCGACTGACCCGGTCGAGCTCACGCCCTTCACGGTCAGCAGCGACCGCGACCAGGGCTTCGCCGCGACCAGCGCCCTGGCGGGCGGACGGCTGGCGACGGACCTGCGCGACACGCCCGCGGCCTACTCCGTGATGACGCGCGAGTTAATCGACGCGCTGAACCTCACGGACCTGCAGACCGCGGCTGAATGGTCGACGGGCTCAGACAGCATCCCAAACAACGGCGACGCGACGTTCTTCACCTTCTCGACCTACTACCAGACGCGGGGCGTGCGTGCCGGCACCCAGCAGCGCAATTTCTTCCCCCAGTACGGCGACAACGACACCTTCGACATCGAGCGCTTCGACTTCGGCCGCGGTCCCAACTCGATCCTCTTCGGCAACGGGACCCTGGGCGGCACGAGTTCCTCGACCACCAAGCGGGCGCGCACGGACCGGGCGTTCCAGAACGTGCAGTTCAGCGTCGGCTCGTGGAGCACGTACCGCGCGACCTTCGACGTGAACCAGCCGCTGGGAAAACGGGTGGCGGTGCGCGCCGCCGGCGTCTGGGGCGACGGGGATGGCTGGCGCCAGAAGGACTTCAACCGGCGCCAGGGCGTCTTCACGACCACGACCTTCCGCCCGTGGCGCAACACCGAGATCCGCCTCGAGGGCGAGTACCTCGAGATCCAGAAGCAGACCGGGATGACTACGCTCAATGACCGGCTCTCGGGCTGGGACGGGCAGCTCACCTACGACCGGCCGGCGGCCCTGCGCGGCGCCGCCGCCGCGGTGCTCAACGCCGCCACCGCCGCCGGCGTCAATCGGCGCGGCGCCAACTACCACGTCTGGAATCCGTACGGAGGCCTCAACGCCGTGGTGAACCTCGAGGGCGAACCGATGACTCGCGCGGGCGGGGAAACGGCGACGACGCCGATCGCCGGCTTCACCTACGGCGCGATCGGCGCGCCCAGCTTCAACAGCTCCGGGGTCACGTTCCGCCACGCGTTCGGCCTGCCCGCCGGCCGCTTCGACAACGCGATCGCCCGCTCCTTCTTCCGCGTGCCCGACGACGAATTCACCCTCTCGCCCGACGCGCCGCTGCTCTCCTCGCGGTTCCGGGACCTGCAGCTCACGGTCAACCAGCGTTTCGGTGACTTCTACCTCGAGGCGGCGGCCGACCTCAACCGGCAGGCATACTTCGTGAACGGCGAGGAAAACCGTGGCACGCAGGACTCCTACATCGACATCAACCGCGTCCAGCCCGACGGCACGGCCAACCCGCACTTCCTGCAGCCCTACGGCGACGGGTCGTTCTTCCGCGGCTACCGTAACTACGGCTTCGACAGCGTGCGGTTCGCCGCGGCCTACGTGCGGGACACGCGCTGGGGCAAGTTCACCGTCAACTCGATGGGCGGTCGCAGCGAGAACCACTACACGCTGTCGTACCGCTGGCTGAGTGTGGCCCAGGGCCCCGACCAGTCGCAGTGGATCCTGCCCGCGCAGTTCATCCGGGTCCGTCGCTACTGGAACCAGAGCGCGCGGGAGATCACCGATCTCAGCCGCGGGCCGATCCGGTACCTGAATCCTGGGGTGAACAGTTCCCAGATCCAGCCGCGCTGGGTGATCGACAACTCCCGGTACGACACCGAGACCGTCAACGACGCGAACTACACCTACGGCCTCGTCGCCCTCAACGCGAAGTTCTGGCGCGACCGCCTCGTCGTGCTCGGCGCGGTGCGCCGCGACCAATACTACACGGCCTCCCGGCAGCAGGTGCGGCAGGGAGACTACCCGCGGGACTGGGACCCGGCCACCCCGCTCCTCCGCCCGGGCGCGCCCGCGGACTGGGCGACGCTCAACTACATTCCCAAGGACGCGCAGGGCCGCCCGACCGGCCCGGCGCAACCGGCGACGGCGCGCCCGCGCGCCCCGGACCGCAGCCGCCTCGCCCAGTACGCGAACGACCGCTTCCAAGACGACTACAACGCCCCGCCGCTGGAGGGCTACCAGACCACCAAGTCGGCCGGCCTCGTGTTCCATGTCGCACGTTGGCTCAGCCCGTTCGTCAACTTCGCCGAAACTTTCAATCCCGCCTCGGCCTACAACGTCCTCATCGACGGCAACCTAGTCCCGCCGACGGTCGCCCAGGGCCTCGACCTCGGGGCGCGGGCCGAGCTCCTCGGCGGCAAGCTCAACCTTTCGTTCACGTACTACGAGAACCGGGAGAAGAACCGCGCCGCCTCGATCAGCGGCGGCCCGCAGATCAACACCCTCTACCGCGCCATCCCGCAGGGCGGCACCAATCCGCTCAACAACCGCGGGATGAACCTAATCCCGACTTACGTCGACCTCTCGACGCGGCACGGCACCGGCTACGAGATCGAGACGACCGCCAACCTGGCGAAGGGCTTCCGCCTGACCGGCAGCCTGGCCGTGCCGCGGATTTACCTCGACGACGCCAATTCGATGACGCGGGCGTACATCGACCGGAACGCGGCCGTGTTCCGGCAGATCGCCGAGGATGCCAGCGTGCGGGTGGATCCCGTGACGAATCTCGCCACCATCAACCCGGCGATTCCGGCCAATCTCCGGTCGCCCGATGCCCAGACGGCCGCCGATGCGTACAACCAGATCTTCCAGTTCCGACGGAGCCAGGTTGAAGGGCGCATTCTGGATCAGAAGCAGCCGCTAGTGAAGCTGTTTGCCGACTACACCCTGCAGGCCGGCCGACTGAAGGGCCTGCGCGGCGGCCTCGGCGTGCGCTACAGCGGCAAGCGCATCATCGGCGATCGGGCAAACGACACGATGCGCGACCCGGCGAATCCCACTCGCGCGATCGACGACCCGGAGCGCAGCGTCCACACGATGGTCTACGCGCCCGAGGCCAGCGTCACGGTGACCGGCACGCTGGGCTACAGCTTCCGGCTCTTCGAACGGCAGGTGCAGGCCAACCTCGTGGTGAACAATCTGCTCAACGACCGCTCGGTGACCTATCTCGGCACCGCCCAGCGTCCGCGCGACGGCGACTACACCTCGCCCGCCCGCGAGGCGGTGCCCAACGGCTTCTCGTTCAAGCAGCCGGTGAACTTCAACCTCACCTTCACCGTGCGGTTGTGACCTTGCGCGGCGGATGGGTCAGTCCGCTGCTTGTTGATTCCGCCCCACCTGGACGAGAGCCGGGAATCCCGCCACTTCAGGGCTGCTCGCGGAGGCAACCATCGGCGGACTGCCCCCTTCCCTTCGCCTGGCGCAAGACCCTGCGTGAGGGCGGCGGATTCACTGGGGAGGCAAAGCCGCGGGGGGGAACTGCGCGGCGAGACGCCTTGCCAGCGCGGCCCGGCTCGCGGCCAGCGCGGGATCGGCCGCCCGGTTGATCAGCTCGTCCGGGTCCCGCTCGTGATCATACAGCTCGGTCGCCTGCAGGCGGCCGGTGCGCCACTCGCGCCACTCCGTGTAGCGAAAACGAGCGTCGCGCATCGAGTAGCCCATCGTATCACTCTGGCCGCCCTGCAGCCTGGGTGGACGCGGCGCCTGCGTGAAAGCCGCCTCCTTCACGTTCGCGGCGGGATTCGCCAAGAGCGGTCGCAGACTGACGCCCTCGAGCCCGGCGACCGCGGGCAACCCACACAGATCCACGAGCGTGGGGTAGAGGTCCAGCAACTCCACCAGCGCGGGCGTCCGGACGCCCGCGCGCTGCACCTGCGGCGCCGCGATCAGGAGCGGCACCCGCGCATCCAGCTCGAAGAGGGAGGTCTTGCCCCACAAGCCATGCTCGCCGAGGTGGTACCCGTGGTCGGACCAGAACACGATCACGGTGCTTTCCGCCAAACCCAGGCGATCGAGCTCCGCAATCACCTTGCCGACCTGAGCGTCCAGGTAACTGGTCGCGGCATAGTAGCCGTGCCGCAATTCCGCCACCACGTCCGGTGGTCCCCCGCGACCCTCGGGGTTGTTCGCCAACGCGAGTGGGGGCGCGTCCACCGGAGCAGCGGGGTGACGCAAAGGCGGAATGTCCTCGCGCCGGTAGAGATCCCAGTACCGCTTCGGCGGATTGAACGGCGTGTGGGGCTTCCAAAAGCCGACGCCGAGAAAGAACGGTTGGCCGCGAGCCCGGCACTGGCGCAGCGCTTCGATGGCCCGCGCCGCCACGCGCCCGTCGAAATACGCCTCGTCGGGCACGTCGCGGGCCTCGGTGCCGCGGGCGACGGCGGTGTTGGGCGGCAGTGCCCCCCCGTCGATCAACGCCACATCGGTGGCGTGCGACGCAAAGTGCAGCTCCGCCGGCACGCTCCAGGAATCTGGGTCCCCCTCGAGCTTGGTCCGCCAATTATGGAAGATCTTTCCGATATTCTGCGTGAAGTACCCCTGCTGTTTAAAGTACTGCGGCAGCGTCACGACCGCGGGGTGGGTATCGCGAAAATGGGTAGGTAGATTCCAGACCCGCAGCGTGTCGGGCCGCCGCCCGGTCAGCAACGAGGCCCGGGAGGGGTTGCACAACGCCTGCTGGCAGTAAGCGCGCTCAAAGAGCACCCCCCGCCATGCCAGCGCGTCCAGATGCGGCGTCTTTGCCACGGGGTCGCCGTAGCAGCCGAGATTCATCCGCAAGTCATCGGCCGCGATAAAGAGGACGTTGGGGCGGGCGGGCAGCCCGGCGGCGGCCAACTCCCGCGCGTTCAGGCCACTCGCGACGGCCAGTAGCCCGCCCCAAAACCAAGGCAGGCGGAGCAAAGAGCGCAGGATCATAGTGAAGTGAAGGAGACTTCCTTGCTTCCCCGGCTTGGCAACCCACCACCGGGCGAGGCTGGAATTCGAGATGCGTTTCAACGGCGCGCTCGAGTCGATCCCGGGACATCCTCAATCACGACTTCGTCGAGGCAAAACACCGCGGGGGGTAGTGGCTGATCCGGATCTGGGAGGTCATCCAGGACCGCGTAGCGATCCGTCTGCCTCGTCGGTTCGTGGCGGAAGGCCCCGGTCCGGAGGGAAAATCGCTCCACCGTCGCAGCCGCTTCGGCGAAGGTCGCCGCTGCCAGTAGCTTTTGTCCGTTGAGCGCCAGATCGAACTTCGCCGCAGTGGTGTCGAGCACGAGGCTGAACCGCAACCACTCACTCGCCCGGTACGGTCCGACATCCACGATCCCTTCGGCTGTCGCCACCCGCACCCGGCCATCTTCGGCCAAGCTTAGGCGGATCGGCCGCCTCCCCCTGTGATCGAGCACCTCGATCTCGAGCCTCCCCGTATCCGCTCGCCCGGCCCAAAGACTGAACTCGAGGCGCAGCGACTTCGACTCGGCAAAAACCCGCACGGCCTTGGCATAGTCCCAGGGGTCCCGATCCTCGAGCCGAAGGCACTTGTTGTCCGCCGACGGAAAGGCCTCCACCCGCACATCGGCCCAACGCGGCCGGTATAGGTTCCACTCGGGCACGCGCCCACCCGCATCGAGTCCGTCGAATGTATCGTGGACCGGACCGGTCACCTCATGGCGGATTGGCAGGGGCACGCGGCTTACCCACATGTCCTCCTTGTTCCCACTATAGGTGACCCAGAGGTCCTGACCGGGCGGCGTGCCATTGCCCTCGGCGATCCCGCGCACGTACTGCACGCCGAAATCCTTCGCCCGGCCGAAATACCGGCGGGATGGAACCTCGCCGTTGATCAGCAGCATATCGCCAAAAGTTACCCCGTCATCGCTTGTCACCACCGCGAGCGGCCAACGGCTGCGCTCGGCCGGATTGTAGACCATCGCATAGCGACCGTCGGCAGTCCGTTGCCCCCAGGTCTTCGCGCCCCCGGTGACGATGCTCGGCACCTGCACTGGCTGGCTCCACGTGCGCCCGTGGTCATGGGACAAGGCCGACCAGGAATGCTTCCACAACGCAACCGCCACGCCATCCTTGCGGTGGAAGACGGAGGGCGCCTGCAGGACTGATCCCGGAGTGGTGTAAAAGCCGTCGTCGCTCCGATCCTCCTCCCGCCACTGCATTGTCTTCAGCTGGTCGGCCAGCAGCGCATCGCAGGCGGCGACAAACTCCTGATCCGGTGATCGGGCATAGAACGGAAACCGCGGGGTGTTGGCCTCGGTGCGCCCGGCCGCCGCGTTGTAGCGGATGAAATGGATCGGTCCGAACGAAGCGTCGGCGTAAACCTCCCGCACCACGCGACCAATGCCGTTCACTCCCGTCGGGCTCGGCGCGTGTCCATAGTGCCCAAGGACCAGCAACCGCCCGTTGGGAGCCACGTAAAATCCCATCCGTTGATGCATGATCGCCAGGCCAGATTCGTGACCGGAGATGGGCCCCGGGCGCAGCAGGTAGATCGGAAAGACCTGCCGGGGACGGTGCCACTGTCGGCCGTCTGGGGAGGTCACCAGCAGCGTCTGGCCGGGCGGGACATGCTCGCCGAAGGGATTGCTCAGGTACTGCAGGTAGAACCGGCCGTGGGCGTACGCGAGCATCGGCGCGTGGTTATAGGTCCAACCGAAGCCATCCGCCGACTCCGGCTGGGTGCGGTGGGCGCGCAGCACCTGAATGTTCTCTACCCCAATCGCCGGGCGGAGGCCGCCGTCGTGGACCTTCAGGTCGATGCCATCATGGACGACGCGCACCGGCTCGGCCGGGCCACCTGGCTCGGCGGCGAGGGCCGCGGCCCCGCAGGCCAGAGCCAGGATCCGCGCGGTGAATCTCCTCCCGACCGCATCGGGAGGCCCGCGTCCATCGCTCTCCTGCTCCATCCGCATTCGCCCCCGTTCAGAATCTTCCGCTCACGCCGACATTGAGCCGGGCGCCGTAGACCTCGCTCATCGAGATGTGCCGCGGACTGGCGCTCCACCAGTCCGGGGAGTTGTTGAAGACATTGATGTAATCGACGAAGACCGTCAGCCCGGGCCCGAATCGATACTGGACATTAAGGTCAACCGTCGGGTCGTCCGTCACCCGGGTCTGGGACGCCGGGTTGGCGTTGTAGGTCATCAGGTAGCCACTCTTGTAATGGTAGGTCACGCGGGTCTCCCAGCGCCGCCAGTTGAAGGTCACACCCGCATTATAGGTGCGCGGGACAAAGTTCGCGAGTTCGCGGGCACCCTCGGCATAGGAACCCTGGGTTCGGAGGCCGGTATAGTTGGCAAAAACGGAAAGGCCGTTGAAAGGCGCGGGCAGGCCGCGCAGCTGCTGGGTGTAACTCAGCTCGACTCCCTCCACAAAGGCGGTTCCCAGATTGCCGGTCGTCGTCAGCTCAAAATCCTCGTACCGCCCGCCGAAGCCGTTGGCGGGCCCGTCCCCGATGAGGCGAGTCGCCCGGTTGATGAAATTGGAGATGTCCTTGCGAAAGGCTCCCGCCGAGATCAGCCCCGCCGGCTCAAGATAGTACTCCGCCGAGAAATCGTAGGTGCGGGCATACTGGGGCTTGAGGCCCGGATTGCTCTGGGTGACGCGACCGAGCCCGCTGCCGTCCGACAAATAGGTGACGCTCGTGTCGGGCACAATCGCGCTCAGCGAGGGCCGGGCGCCGCTGGTCGAGAAGCTGGAGCGGAGCAGCAGTTTCGCGGTCACGGCGTAGCGCAAGTGCAGGCTAGGATACCACGCCTGGTAGGTTCGGGCGACGGTCACGGAGCCCTGCGACGGCAGGGTCGGGTCAGCGAACGACCCCGTGCCCTCCACCGCAGTGTGCTCCAACCGCACGCCGCCCAGCACCGTGAGCCGGCCGAGTCTCGCCGTGGCCTGGGCATAGCCTGAACCGACCTCCTCGGTCACCACGCGCGGCACCGGAAAGGTCGAGACCGAGGTTCCGGAGGGGACCCAGTATCGCGGTTGACTGAGGAACAGGGCGTCGGCGAGGCGGTAGTCGAGGTGGTCGCGCTGCATCATCGCGTTATTGAAGATGCTGTACCGCCACGGGGTGAGGAGCTGGGCGATGTTGTCGTCGTTGAGGCCCGTGGCCGGGTTGCGTTGCTGCACGCCATCGGCGCCGACCAGGTTCCAGGTCGGCCGGTAAGTCTTCAGCCAGCGATGCTGGCGGCGGTAGTTGGCCCCGGTCTTGATCGTCACGGGAAACGGGAGCCGGGAAAGCGCGTGCTGCAGATCCGCCTGCCCATTCTGGATATCCTCGAAGGTGTAATCTGGCTGAGCGAAGCGCAGCCCGAAGAAGTTGTTGAAATCCGCCCCGAGCCCGATCGGAGCGCCGTAGGTTTGCGTGAACACCGGCCGGGTGGCGTCCTTCGAGGCATCATAGGCGATGCCGACGCCTCCGTTCCGCCGCGCCTCGAATCCCCGGACGTCGTTGCGGTAGGAAGAAGGGTTGTACGAAGCGCGGAGATCCAGCCGCGTGTCCCCCCACTCCTTCCGCGCCTCCACGCCAAACTTGGACTGCTGGGACAGTTTGGAGCCGGACGTGTACCGGTTGCGCAGCGTGGCGTGGAGGAGCTCGTTGTAGGTGTCGGTGAACCCCGGCGCGATGCCCGCGGTCTGGTTGGTCGAATCGCGCGGCGCGGTCCCGGCTTCGATCTGCGCGCGACTCACCCGAGAATAATCGGCCACCCGATTGGTCGTGGTGATGTCCCAATCCGTCCGGTCACTCCCAAAGGTGAAGTAGTTGAAGGACGCGACTACCCCGACGCGGGTGCGCGCATCCGGCCGGTACTCCAGCTTGGCCGAAGCGCCGGCGCGGACCCGCGTATCGGTATCGTTCAACTGCCGGGCGCGCGTGCTGATCAGATTGTCGGCGTTGGGCCGCGTCATCTGCACGCGATCGCGCGTGTTGGTCGTCTGGGAAAAGGACCCCGAAAGGGCCAAGCCCCATTCGCGCTCCGCGCCATAGGTATCCATAAAGGTCAGGGCCGCGGTCGGCCCGTACTTGCCCGAATCCACCCACCCGTGGTTGTGGCGCACGAAATCGCCGTCCCGGTAGGTGTTTAAATTGAGGCCGAGCCGGTAGGTGAGGACGCGCTGTTTGAAATCAAACGCGGACTTGGTCACGAGATTCACCGTGCCGCCGAGGGAGTCCGCCGACTGGTCCGGCGTATTGCCCTTGGTCACCTCGATTTCCTTGATGAAGTCGGCTGGGATCTGGTCGATCAACGCCGCCCGGTCGCCCTGGGGCGTAAAGCCAGCCACCGCACCGGCGGTGCGGGTGCCGTCGAGCGTGACCGAATTGAGTTCCGGGGGCGCGCCGCGGAGGCCGATGCCGACGACGTCGCCCGCCTCCTTGTTAACTGCGACCCCGGTGAGGTTCTGCAGGAAGTTCCCGATGTTGCCGTCGGCCACGTTGCCGTAGGCATCCATCGAAACCACACTCTTGATATTCTCGGCAGTGCGCTGCCGGGTGATGGCCGCAGCGTTGCCCTCGCGTTGCCCGGCGACCACGAAGGAGTCCAGCCGGTAGACCGCCGCATTCAGGGACACGGCGAGGACCGCCGCCTCGCCCGCCTTCACAAGCACCTCGGCTTCCTGCACGTCGAGTCCAGTGTAGAATACCCGCAGGCGGTGAACGCCCGCCGGCACCCGCGAGAGGGCAAAAGCGCCGGCCCGCTGCGTGGAGGTAACGAGATCGGTGCCGATCACCCGAACCTCCGCCCCCTCCAGAAACTCACCGGTCGCCGCGCTGCTCACCCGTCCGGAAACCGTTCCCCAACCGCCCGCTGCGACGGCCGCCGCGCCACGGGAGGAAGCGGTAGCGGAACTGGCCGCCCGCACTCGAATCGTCAGCACCCCGGTCGCACCATCTTGCGTCACGTCGAGGCGCTGGCCCGCCACAAGGGCGTCCAGTGCTTCCCGCGGGCTGAAGCGACCTCGAATCGCCCGGGTCTTCAAACCCGTCAACTCATCGGCCGAGTAAAGCACTTGGGCACCGGACTGGGCGGTGAACTGTTTCAGCGCGACCAGCGCGTCACCGGCGGGAATATCAAACGCCTTCCGGGCATCTTCGGCCGCCCGGGCGGGCACCCCCGAGGTCAGGCCCCCCGCGAGCACCAGGAGGGCGGGGAGAAATTGAGCGAGCAAACGGAACGAGGGGCGCAGGGTCATAGGCGGATCACGGGGTTAAGGCAGTCCTGCCTCACACCACGAGTGAAGCCGCTTGAGTAACTAATTGGCGGCGGAGAAAGTTACCGGGAACACTCACCCTGTGAGCCCAGCGGGGCCACCTAAGCCATCGCCGGCTGGCGGCCGGCCTCGGCCGTCTCCCGCCGGCGCAGGATCGCGACCGGTTGCTCCGGCTTGGACGGCTAGCCTTTGGGCATCTCCGCGTCTCCTTTATGGAGACCCTTCCCGTACCCTACCAAGGCAACGCCGCGACTGCAGGCGCCAGCTCCCGACGCGGCGGGACGGCAGTGGTCAGGGTTACTTACCGTTTGAAGCTGACGCCATCGGGGAGCCGCCGCGGGAGCCATACAGGAACGCGATCGTCAATCCCACCAGCAGAATGGCCAAGGTGCCGATCACGGTGACCATGAAGTTGTGAAATGGACTACGCCAAGCTGCCCAGTCAGCGGATAGCCGCGGCGACAGGCTCATCCAGAAGATCAGCAACAAACCCACGCTGACCCCCGTGGCGGCGGCCGCATTCTTCGCGTGGCGCGAAATCATCCCCAGTAGGAACAAACCGAGCATTCCGCCGCTGAAAATGCTCGCCAGTTCCCACCAGACATCGAGCGCGCTCTTCACCCGGATCATCGCTAGGGCGACCAAGGTACCCGCCAGGCCAAAGCCCAGCGTCGCCACCCGGAGCACGGTCATCGATTCCCGTTCCGCGGCCTGCGGCCGAAAATAGCGGCGGTAAAGATCACACAACGTGAGCGTGGCCGAACAGTTGATGGAGCTGGCGAGGGTGGATTGCGCCGCCGCCAAAATGGCGGCGATCACGACCCCGGTCACCCCAACGGGGAGCCCAAAATGAATGAAGTGCGGAAACACCGCATCCGGTTTGGCGCCGAGATCCAGTCCGGCCGGCAGCAGGTCCGGCCGGGCGCTGTAGTAGGCGAACAAGCCCGTGCCGATGAACAGGAATAAGGCCGAAATGGGAACATACAGTAGTCCGCCAAGCCAGACGCTCTTCCGGGCCTCGGCCTCAGTGGGCGCGGTCGCATAGCGCTGCACATAGCTTTGATCGATCCCAAAGTTCTGCAGGTTGATGACCAAGCCATAAATAAGCACCACCCAGAAGGTCGGTTGCGCCAGGCTCACCCCAAAACTGCCGAGCCCAAATTTGTCGTGCTCCGCCGCAATGCGGAACATCTGACCCGGCCCCTCCGGCATCCGCAGGACGAGCAGGCCCGCACAGGCCAGCGCGCCACCGATCAAGACAATGCTTTGCACGACATCGGCCCAGATGACCGCCTCAATTCCACCGATGAGGGTGTAAAAAATCGTGATGCCCCCGGTCACCAGAATGAGCGAAGTCAGGCTCCAGCCGGTGAGCGGGGCCAGTGCCAAGGCCAGCAGGTACATAATCGTGCCCATGCGGGCCAGTTGGGTCAGCAAATAACAAATCACCGCATAGGTGCGCGCCCAAGCCCCAAAACGGGTTTCGAGATGATGATAGGCGGACACCTCGCCGCTCCGGCGGTAGAACGGGACAAACCAGCGCACCGCCACCCAGACCGCCAGGGGAATACTCAGGCTGAACACGAACGGGTTCCAGTTGCTGCCCACGGCTTTGCCGGGCAGCGCCAGGAAACTGATGCTGCTCACATAGGTGCCGAAAATCGAGATCCCAACCGCCCAACCCGGAATCGCTCCGCCGGCCTTCATGAACTGCTCGGGAGTGCCGCTGCGCCGACTGAACCACCAACCCATCCCCACCATGCCCACCAGGTAAAGGGCGAGAACCGCGAGATCAAGGGCCGGCAAAGGGGTGGTCATGGCTGCAAATCAAGTTGACCCAGATCCACCTGGAGTTCCGCGAGGCGGGCCTGCACCACCTTTCGCTCCTCCTCGCGGAACCGACTAAACGGTTCCGCCATGCCGTCTGCGCAGATCCCCAGGCAGCTGAGGGCGCCCTTGATGCCCTTGATGATGGCGGAGGAATGCCGGCCAATGCGGTAAAGGGAGCCGCTCACCCGCATGATCGCGCCGTGCAGTTGCCGCGCGCGGGTCACGTCCCCGGCGCGGGCCGCCTCGAACAGCCGGACATAAAGCCGCGGGAAAACGTTGGCCCCGCCATTCACGCCCCCGTGTCCACCCGCGAGCACGGCATCGAAGAGCAGCTCCTCCGGCCCGATCAGCAAAGGCCAATCCGGGCGCTGGGGCAGCAACGCCAAGACTTGATGGAAATAGAACATATTGCAGGAACTATCCTTCAGTCCGATGATCCGGGGATAGTCCATCGCGCGGCGGAGGGTCTCGATCTCGAAGGCCACCTTGGTGACCGCAGGCATATTGTAGAGGTAGAGCGGCAGCGGGAGCTCGGGTACGAGATGATCCAGGTACTCCAAGAGCTCCGGCTGCGCGGCTTGCAGATAGTAAGGCGGGGCGAGCACGACCGCCGCCGCCCCTGCATCCGCCGCCGCCTTGGCCATATTCACCGATTCATCAAAGATCGTGTCCGTGATGCCGACCAAAACCGGGACCCGGGCGCGGACCAGCCGGCAGGTGCGCTGGATCAACTCGCGGCGGAGCGCGTAACCCAAACTCGGCCCTTCGCCGCTGGTGCCAAGAATGAACAAACCACTCACCCCGCCGGCGAGGATGTGCTCGATGAGCCGCTCGAGGCCCGCGACATCGAGCCGGTCGCGCTGGAGCAGGGGCGTGATCATCGGGGGAACAATCCCAGTCAGGGGTGATTTCATGGAGAGTGCGGCAAGGTTGCGGAAACCGCCCGGCTTTCGGCGGCGGTGGATGGGAGACGAAAAGAGGGGGACCGGCTTAAGGATGAACCTCCTCCCACCACGAATGGCGCGGCGGGAGTGACTAACCCGCCGAAAAAAAACCGGGGGCCAACCGTGGCCGCGGCCGGTGGCGCTAGTTCCCATCGAAACGCGCGAGGGCGGCGAGGCGCTCCGGTTCCGAACCCAGCGCGCGAATCCGGTCCAGGCGCTGTTGCAGCTCGACGCGGCGGTTCAGCGGCTTGTCGATTTCATCGAGATTGGCCCCGCGGTTGACCGCGATGGCCTGGTAGCGTTCCACGCTCAATTGCATCCGGATGCTCTGATACAACGCCTCGGCCAGTTCAAAAACCCGCGCCCGCAACTCGGGGGCGACTCGCTGCGATTCGGCCCGCGCCAGGATTTCCTCCGCTCGCGCCACGGCGGCGAGCGCGCCGGACTGCGGCGCGGACTTCAGGGCGGCCCGCGCCTGTTCCTCCAGGCCGGTTTCGTGGATCAAACGGGCGCGCAGGTAGGCATCGTAATACGCGCGATAGAGGCCCTGTTGAAAACGCCAGTTGAGCCGGTCCTGGGGTGTGGCGGCACGTTCCATTTCCTGGAACCGGCGCAGCGTGGTTTCCACGCCCTCGTTCTGTCGGAGGGGCCCCACCCAGTTCTCCTCCAGCGCCAGCAGACCGCGGCTGAAACTCTCCTCGAATCGCCCGCTGATGAAGTAGCGGCTGTATTCCCGGGTGATGGCTTCCACCGGCATCGCCGGATCCCAGCCCAGACAACTCCACAGGACCTTGTTGAAATCGTCGTTGCACCCCTCGCTGTAGGTGATGAACCCGCGGGTGTGCGGCCTCACCTGCTGGAAGATCTGCGCGAAGCCGCGGGGCCGGGGGTTGATGCATTCCCGCCCCAAGGTGTCGTTGAACGCCTTGTCCCAGTTGGGCACGGGGTACTGGCAACCCCGGCTGTGCGTGATGTCCGAATAGTCCCGGATCGGGTACTGCGCGGGCAGCTCCTGCCGGAGGTTGGCCAAGCTGGTTTCAACTTGCGGACCGAACACCACGCCATCGAGCCAGCGCGGCCGCTCCTTTTGCATCAGCTCAAAGAACCGCTGGAGCCAGCCCTCGCGGTTCTTGCCCGGCCGGTCAAAGCCTTGCGGCGACACCCAGAGTTGCGCGGCCGGATGGTGGCGGGTCAGGACCGGTTTAATCTTTTCCAGCAACGAAAACAGGACCTCGGGCCGAGTATCTCCGGGGTCGCCGCCCGGCACAAAGACCGCATCGAGGCGCGGCAGCCGCTTGAAAACCTCGGCCCGCTCCTGCAGGGCCAATTCCACCGTCTTGGGATCAGTATAGTCTTTATCGATCGCCGGATACCAGACCCAGACCTCCAGCCCGTAGTCACTGGCCAACTGAGACATCGCGACCATCATGTCCATCGGCGGGGTCGGGAAATGCGGGCTGTCGCCATCGTCGTCGCTGCGCGGTGGAATCAGTTCCACGGCGTTCATGCCGAAGACGATCATATCCCGAAAGTACTGCTCCCACATCGCGAGCGTCCACGCATCGTAGGAGTTGGTTTTGGGACGGTAGCCTAGTTGGTGCCCCCGCAGCGGAACCTGCGGGGCGGTCGCGAAGCTGGTCGTGCGGTCGAACTGGACCTTGTCCCGGCCCAGGTCCAACAGGCGGAGCAGGCGACCCGCGGCGAACAGCGCCCCGCGCGCATCGTGGCCGGCGAGACAAATCGTCGGCCGGGAGGGCTGCCTAGCGTCCACCCAGATGGCATAGGCGTCGGGACGTTGGGGAATCGCCAGCCCCGCCGGCGGCGCAAAGGACTTGGCCGCCAACTCCGCTGCGGTCCCCAGCAAGATGACGACCTGCGCTCCCGGCGGCAGTTGGTCGGCGATCGCCAGTCGGACTCGGGTGCGGCGCTCGATTTCGTCCGCCAGCATCGCCGCCGCCTTGGCTTCGATTCGGCTGGCGGCATCGGCCGCCACGATCGTGGCCTTGGCCACATCGAGGGGCGCGGCGCCCGACTCCATCGCCAAAATGCCCGCGAGCCCCAAGTAACGTAATGCATTCATCATCCTGCCTCCCACCACGAATGGCGCAGGGCGAATAACTAAGGGCGCCGGCCAGAAATCCCGCGCTGAGCCCGCCAACCCGGATCCTTAGGGCGAGATCACGATGACCTGGCCGCGCCGCTCGACCCGCAGGCCAAAGCGTGTCTCCAGCAGGCGCGCAAACGTCTCCGGGGCGTCGACGCGAAAACTGCCGCCGAAGCGCCGCTCCCCCAAGGCGGCATCCGCCACCACCAGTTTCTGACTATTGTAGCGGTTGAATTCCGTCACCAGCTCCGCCAGCGGGACCGCCACGACGTCGATCCGTTGATCCTGCCACGCCAGCGCCCGCGCCATCTCGGCCGCCGGAACCACCACGGGGGCCACGGGAACAACCGGCTCCCCGGAACCTTCCCCCACGGAGATGATCAAACGCTCCCCGGCCTTCAACAGCGGCAAGCCCGGAGCCACGACCGGAGGCGCTGGTCTCGCCAAGCCGGTCGCGCGCACCGGATCGCTGACCCGCACCGTGCCCTCGGTCACGAGCACGTCCACTCCGGCCGGCCGCAGGCGCACATTGAAAGCCGTACCCACCGCCCGAACCGCCACCCCGGCCGCGTCGACCACAAACGGCCGGGTGGCATCCTTCGCCACCGTGAAATACGCCTCGCCGCGCACCAGTCGCACCCGACGCTCGCCCGCGGAATACGCGACCTCGACGCGGCTATCCGTGTTGATCCGCACGATCGAGCCATCGGGCAGGGCAAGCTGGTCGAGATGGCCCACCTCGGTGACCACCACCCCCGAGTAGGCGAGCGCACCCGCCGCAACCTCATTCCGCCCATTCCCGGCCTTGGCCGGGGTCCACGCAGACCAGCCCAGCCAGGCGACGGCCAAGGCGGCGGCGGCGGCCAACAACGGGCCGACCCGGAAGAAACGGGGCCGACGGGGCGCCAGCAGATCAGGATCGGGTGGGCCGAGGCGATCCTCCGCCGGCAGGCTTACCCGGTCGAGTCCGCGCCAGACTTCCTCAAGTTCGTGCCACACGGCCGCGTGGCGGGAATCGGCGCGGAGCCAGCGCTCGAAGGCGGCCGCCTGCGCGGGCGACAGCCCCTGGTACCGGAGTGCGACCCACTCCGCCGCCTCGCGTTCGACGCGGGGATCGTCCGGCGGTTCACGCCGCTGCCGGGGGGGGAAACTCATTGGTGGCGCTCCCCGTTCACCCCGCGGGCCCGGAGGAAAGCGCGGCAGCGTAGCACGCCCAGGGCAATTTGCGCGTTGATGGTGTGTTCCGACAGCCCGAGCTGCTGTGCCACCTCCCGATGCGAATGCCCGTAGAGCTTGCACAGGGTGAACACCTGCCGGCAGCGCGGCGGGAGCGCAGCGATGGCGTCGCGGAGAAGCTCAATTTCCTGGGCACGGGCAAGCGCCTCGCCGGTGGCGGGCCTGTCTTCCACCACGGGCAGGCGCTCGATTTCAGCTATTCCCGTAATCGAGATGATCTTGCTGCGCCGGAAGAGGTCGCACGCCGTATTGCGGGCGGTCGCGAACAGGTAAGGCCGGGCCTCGCTCACGCCGCCCGCAGTTCGCGCCCGCACCAGTCGGGCGTACGTCTCCTGGATTAGGTCGTCGATGTCCGCCAGCGAGGGGAAGCTCCGCCGCAGGTACGCCCGCAGCTCCGCCTCGTGGGGCTGCACCTCCTCCGCGAACCATTTGGCGAGGCTCAGCGACTGGCAGCGGGCGATCTCGGGGTCGGCAGGCGGCACGGCGGGGAGGGGCAACAGGGCAGCACGGGCCAAATCGATTTAAGTACAAGTCCGATCTCGCCGACCCCTTGACCCCCGGCGGCGGGAGCGCGGGGACCGCGGCCTACGGGGTCGGGTAACGAGATCGGCCGTCCGCGCCGTTGATCGCGGCGCAGGGCGGAGCGTGATAGCCTCCGCGGCACCAGGCTGAAATAATAATTACTCCTGCTAATCTAATAATTATGCGATGGGGAATAAAAGCCTGCTCTTTTTTTAATTCGAGCGTAAAACTTACTCCCAATTGAGGCTATCCACTAGCAACGTCGATCGAAGGAGGACTGAAGGAGGACTGAAGGGACATCGAAGGACCGCCGCAGGGATACGGGAAAGGGGTTCTTTGGTGCGATTCCAAATCGTTTTAACTGAGTACTTAGCCTTACTTCTTTGCACGCGCGGCGCGCGGCCGCCGCGGGACGAGGTCAGCCGGCTGCGGGATGCAATCCCGAGGGCGCCAGCGGAAGACCTCCCCGCGTTACCGGTCCAAGAAAAGCCGGTGGACTTCCCGCGGATTGGGTTAACTTCCCGGAATGACCCCGGAACAGATTATCGGCCTGGGACTGGCACTGCTGGCGATGCTGCTGGGGCTGATCGGCAGCATCCTGCCGGGACTACCGGGTACGCCCCTGGTGTTTCTGGCGGCCGTTGGCCACCGGCTCTACTTCGGCCAAGCGAGCGTGAGCAATCTCGTGCTGGGGGTCCTGGCGGGGCTGATGGTGGTTTCGCTCCTGCTGGATTTCGCGGCCACGGCCCTGGGCGCCAAGAGATTCGGAGCGACGTGGCGAGGCGCGGTGGGCGCGGTGGTGGGCGGGCTATGCGGACTGCTGCTGGTCTTTCCCGGGATCATCCTCGGCCCGTTCATCGGCGCCCTCGTCTTCGAGCTACTGGGCGGCAAGGAATTCAAGGCGGCCGCGAGCGCCGGGGCGGGCGCCACGCTCGGGCTGTTCCTCGGCATCATCGGCAAAGTCGCCCTGACGGTGGTGATGGCGGGGCTGTTCGCCGCCAACGTGATCGTGCGCTCGACCTCCTAGTCAGGGCCAACGACTGGCTCGGCGACCCGCCCCACTTCCCGGGTGCCAGCTCCGATGCCCGTCCGGCACGCCTGGTAGTCCCGCCTCAGCGCCGCCGCGCGGGCGGGGTCCACGGGGCCCGCGGCGAGGCGTCGCGCGCCAGATCGGCCACCCACGCCGCGTGCGCCGCGGTCAGACGACGGACCTCATCCGGCTGCCGCGCCGCCAAGTCCCGGCTCTCCCCGGGATCGGCCTCCACATCGTAGAGTTCCCAAGGGGCGGCGGGCGCGGGGCGGACGAGTTTCAACGGCCCTTCGCGCAGGGCGGTGGTGCCGGCGTAGGCGAAACCGAGCCGCGGGTGCGGCGAGGGTGCCTGGCCCGCGAGCGCCGGCAGCGGATCGCGGCCGTCGAGGACGCGGTCCACCGGCGGCGTCAGCCCGGCGAGGCCGAGGGCGAGCGGGACCACGTCGAGCTGGCTGAGCATCGCCGCCACCGTGGAACCGGCGGGGATGCGGCCCGGGAGGCGGAAGAACGCGGGCACGCGGACGCCGCCCTCGTAACAGGTGGTGCCGCCGGAGCGGAGCGGGGCGTTGGAGGCGACCTCGCGCCCGCGCCCCGGCAACATAAACGCCCCGTTGTCCGAGAGCACGGCCACGAGGGTGCGTTCGCGGAGGCGCAAATCGTCGATCGCGGCCAGCATCCGGCCGATCGCGGCATCGAGGGCGGTGAGCACGGCGAGGTAGCGGCGGCGCTCGTCGGGCTCGTCCGCCGGCCAGCCGTAGGCCGCGAGGTGTTCGGCCGGGACCTCCCAGACCGGCGGCTTGCCGGGGGCGACGTTCTGGGCGGTGTTGAAGTGCGCGGCGTTGAGCGGCACGTAGGCGAACCAAGGGCGGTCCGCGTGGCGCCGGATGAAGTCGATCGCGGCCGCGGCGAAGAGGTCCGTGCTGTAGCCCTCGAGGACCACCGGCGAGGTGCCGCGGAAAGTGTCGCGCTCGTGATTGTAGAGGTGGTCGTAGTAGCCGATGTTACCCGCGCGGAACCCGAGGAACTCGTCGAACCCGCGTTCGGTGGGCCGCGAGCCGGGGGCGAAGCCGAGGTTCCACTTGCCGAAG
>JBILWD010000439.1:0-2609 GCA_044370095.1 Opitutaceae bacterium
TGGGGCTGCTGCTGATCCTGCTGCGAGGGGTCATCCCCCGCAGCAGGATCAGCAGCAGCCCCATCAGCAGGGCGCCCGCGAGCAGGCCGATGAGGGGCGAGGTGAACATCGGCAGCACCACCTTCGGCCACAGGCCCATCGACTTCCCCTTGGCGTCCTGCGCGTGCCAGATGAGCACGTCCCACTTGCCGGCGGCGGTCGCTAGGGCCGCTCCGCACAGGCCCCCGATCAGCGCGTGGCTGGAGCTCGAGGGCAGCCCGAGCCACCAAGTGAACAGGTTCCAGATAATCGCCGCGAGCAGGGCGGCCAGCACGGTCGTCATCGTCACCGCCGAGGCGTCCACGAGGCCCCCGCTGATCGTCTTGGCGACCGCCGTGCCCACCAAGGCGCCGATCAGGTTCCAAAAGGCCGCCCACATCACCGCGGCCCGCGGGGTCAGCACCTTGGTCGAGACGACGGTCGCGATCGCGTTGGCGGTGTCGTGGAAGCCGTTGATGTACTCGAATGTCAGCGCGGCGAGCAGGACCAGCAGGAAGAGCGTCATCGCGGGCGGGGTCCGTCCGGGCGGGCTCAGGAGTGCTTCAGCACGATCTGCACGACGACGTTGCCGGCGTTGCGGCAGCGGTCGATCGCCTGCTCCACCATCTCGAAGAGGTTCTGCAGGATCACCAGTTCCTTGGCATCGTACGGGCCCTGGTAGAGCTCGCGTAGCAGTTGCAGCATCACCTTGTCCGCCTCGCCCTCCGCGTGCTGGAGCCGGTAGTTGGCGTCGCGGATGCGCTCCACATTGGTGCCGCCGCGCAGCTGCTTCACCATAAACACCAGCGCCTCGGCCGCCTGCGTCATCAGCTGGGCCTGGCGCTCAAAGGCCGCGTACGGGATGCGCCCGGGGTAGATCGACAGCCGCTCGGCGATCTTCTCGACCTGCTTCGGCACCCGGTAGAGCGCGAACGACAGCTCCTCGATGTCCTCGCGCTCCAGCGGCGTCACGAACGTCCGGCTCAGCTCCTCCGTCATCTGGTCCCGGATCCGCTTCTCCTTGCGACGGGCCTGGATGAACTCGTCCAGCGGTAGGTCGGCGGGGCTGCTGCCGGCCGACAACTTGCGCAACGCGGCGCCGAACAGCGTCACACTCACCTTGGCCTCCTCCGCGCCTGCCTCCAGCAGGTCGAAGAACTTCTCGTCTTTGCCCATCAGTTTCTTGAGCGACAGCATCTGTCGAGTGAATGACCGGGCGGCTTGCCGGGGGCCAAGCTTTTTCTCGCCCGCGCCGCGATTTCGCGGGCGGGCGCCTTGACGCCGACCCGGCCTGCGGGCCAACCTATTGTTCCTCCCGGCCCCCGTCCCGCGGGTGCGCCGGATAACCCCACCCCTCCCGCTCACCGCCGCATGAAACTCTCCCTGTTGACTGCTCTCGCCGCGCTGGCGGCCGCCCCGCTCGCCGCCGCTGAGGCCTATAAGATTGCCGTGATCCCCAAGGGCACGACGCACGAGTTCTGGAACGCGATTCACGCCGGCGCGCGCAAGGCCGAGCGCGAGCTCAAGGCCGAGGGCGTTAACCTGCAGGTGATCTGGAAGGGGCCGCTGCGCGAGGACGACCGCGAGCAGCAGATTCAGGTGGTGGAGAACTTCGTCGGCCAGCGCCTCAGCGGCCTCGTCCTCGCCCCGCTCGACCGCCGCGGGCTGGTGGCGCCGGTGGAGACCGCCGTCCGCGCCAAGATCCCCGTGGTGCTGATCGATTCCGACTTGGACTCGAAGGCCCCGTCCAGCTTCGTCGCGACCGACAACCGCGAGGGGGGGCGGATCGCCGCTCGCGAACTCGGCCGGATGCTCGGGGGCAAGGGTAACGTGATTATGCTCCGCCTTCAGGTCGGTTCCGCCAGTACCGAGGCCCGCGAGGAGGGCTTCCTCGAGGTGATGCGCAAAGACTTCCCCGGCATTAAGCTGCTCTCCACCGACCAGCACGGCGGGGTGACGCGCGACACGGCTAAGCGGGCCAGCGAGAACCTGCTCAACCGCTTCGGCCGCCAGGTGAACGGCATCTTCTGCTGCAACGAGTCGACCGGCGTCGGGATGCTGCTCGCCCTGCGCGACGCCGGCCTCGCCGGCAAGGTGCGGCTGGTGGCCTTCGATACCGGCGAATCCCTGATCGCGGGCCTTCGCTCCGGGCACATCGACGGCCTCGTGGCCCAGAACCCGATGCGGATGGGCTACCTCGGCGTGAAGCATATGGTCGATGTCCTCCGCGGGCGCCCCGTACCCGCCCGGGTCGACACCGGCGTGGGCTTCGTGACGCGCGCCAACCTCGACGCCCCGGAGTTGGCGGAGTTCGTCCGCCCGCCGCTCGACCAGTACCTGAAGTGATGAGCGTCCCGCCCGCGCTCGAGCTCCGCGGGATCCGCAAGCGCTTCGGGGCCACGGAGGCGCTGCGCGGGGTCTCCCTCTCCCTTGCGCCCGGGGAGGTGCACGCCCTGATCGGCGAGAACGGCGCGGGCAAGAGCACGCTGATGAAGGTGCTCAGCGGCGCGCATCAGCCGGACGCTGGGGAGATGGCGCTGGCGGGCCGGCCCTACCGCCCCGCCGGCCCGCCCGACGCGCGCCGCCGCGGG
>JBILWD010000440.1:0-2601 GCA_044370095.1 Opitutaceae bacterium
CGGTCCTGCGCCGCGAGACCGAGCCCTGCCTCTACCTGTACCAACAGCGGATGGGTGACCACGTCCAGCGCGGCCTCGTCGCCGGCTGCCACGTGGAGGACTATGACTCGGGCCTGATCAAGCGCCACGAGAAGACCCGCAAGGACAAGGAGGACGACCGCACCCGCCTGATCGACACTCTGGGCGCCGATACTGGTCCGGTGTTTTTGACCTACCGGGATCAGCCGTCCCTTACCGCCCTGGCCGACGCCCTCGTGCGCACGGCCCCGCAGCACGATTTCACCGCGCCGGATGGCATCCGCCACACGGTCTGGCGCATTCCGGGCGGGGCGGAGTGGATTCGTGCCTTTGCCGCGGTCCCGGTTACTTACATCGCGGATGGCCACCACCGCGCGGCCAGCGCCGCCCGGGTCGCGCGGCTGCGGCGCGAGCGGAATCCGGCCCACCAGGGTCACGAGGAGTACAACTGGTTCCTGTGCGTCCTCTTCCCGGCCAGCGAGCTGAAGATCCTGCCCTATAACCGCATCGTGGTCGACCTGCACGGGCTCGCCCCGGAGGCCTTCCTCGCGGAGGTTCGCGCGCGCTTCGGCCTGCGCGAGGGCGCGGCGCCGGCCCCGGCCGCCGTCGGTCAGGTCAGCATGTACCTCGGCGGCAAATGGTACGGCCTGACCTGCACGCCCGCCCCCGACGCGGACCCGGTCGCCCGCCTCGACGTCAGCGTGCTGCAGGATCGCCTGCTCGGCCCGGTGCTTGGCATCGCGGACGTCCGCACCAGCAAGCGCATCGACTTCGTCGGCGGCATCCGCGGCACGGCGGAGTTGTCCAAGCGCGTGGACGCCGAGGGCGGGGTGGCTTTCTCGATGTATCCGGTGACGCTCACGCAGCTGATGGACATCGCGGATGCGGGGCAGATCATGCCGCCGAAGAGCACCTGGTTTGAGCCCAAGCTGCGCTCGGGGCTCTTTATCCACACCTTCTGAGTGCCGCGGCCGGGGTCGACCCGGCGCGGTTCAGGCGTGCTGCAGTTCCGGCCGCAGCACGCCGATGCAGGGCAGGTTGCGGTATCGTTCGGCGAAATCGAGGCCGTAGCCGACCACGAACTCGTCGGGGATGCTGAAGCCGACGAAGTCCGCCTCGATCGCCACCTGTCGGCGCGCCTTCTTGTCGAGCAGCACGCAGGTGCGGAGGCTGGCCGGCCGGTGGCGGCGGATGAGTTTCGTCACGAATTGCAGCGTCTTGCCGGTGTCGAGGATATCGTCGATCACCAGCACGTGACGGCGGCGGATGTCGAGGGTGAGGCTGGAGATCAGCTGGGGCGTGCCGATCGAGGTAGTTTGGGCGCCGTAGCTGGAGACGCGGATGCAGTCGAGGCGGACGGGGTTGTCGATCTCGCGCATCAGGTCGCTGGTGAACATCACGGCGCCATTGATGAGGGAGATGAGGGTGAATTCCTCCTCGCCGTAGACCGCCTTGATTTCGGCGGCGAGGGTGCGGACGCGCCGCCGAATCTGGGCGCCCGAGAGGAGGACGCGGGAAAGGCAGCGGGGGCGGGTCGGCTTCGGCTTCAGCTTCACGGCGGCGGAGCCAGACAGGCGGCGGGCAGGCGGGCAACCTGATCCTGCGCGGCTTTCCGGCCTTGACCGAAAAGGAGGGGGAGGCAGCGTGCTGGCGTCCTTGCCCGATGGTGTAACGGCAGCACAGGCGACTTTGACTCGCCTAGTCATGGTTCGAATCCATGTCGGGCAGCCATTCGACGCGCCGTCCGAGCACGGCTTGCTCATGGCCTGCGGCCGGCAAGGCACGAATACCGGGGGGCTGCGATTGGCACGGGGCGCGGTGAAGGGACGCGGCCGTAGGCTCCGAGCCAGTCGAAGGGCCGGAGAACCCTGAGCCTGTGGGAGTGGTCGTAGACCTTGAGCTCGTCGAAGCGGTCTTAGACCCTGAGCCTCTCGAAGGGGTCGTAGACCCCGAGCCTGTCGAGGGGGTCGAAGGGGCGGACCTACCCGATTTCGGGTGCTGGGAGCACTTTCTCGAGGCCTGCGGCCGGCATACGTTAGAGGGATGAATGCGTTGATTGCCGAAGCCCGGCGAATGGGCGCGGCCATAGGCCCTGAGCCTGTCGAAGCGGCCTTAGGCCCCGAGCCTGTCGAGGAGGCCGCAGGCCCTGAGCCTGTCGAAGGGCCCGTGCCTAAGGGTATGTTCGTCGTTTACTTCCTACGACTGCGTTCGGGCGTGCCGTATATCGGTGCCACCGCCGATCTTGAGCAACGGCTCGGCGACCACGCATCCGGACAAGCCGGTCGAACGACGCGGTTGGACCCGCCGATTTCCCTTCTGCGGTTCGAAGCCTATCCGACCTTTCCCGCCGCTCGCCGCCGTGAAGCCCAACTCAAACGCTGGTCCCGCGCCAAGAAGGAGGCGCTGCTGCGCGGCGACCTCGTCACCCTCCGCGCCCTCAGCCAGTCCCGCGAGGCCGATACACCCGGCGCCGCGACGGCCCTCCGAGCGGTGGTTCCGGGCGAAAGGTCCCTTGAGCCCAGCAAACCCGCGCCGACAGACCCTTGACGGCCCCCACCAGAATCGCCCCGGGCCACCAGGGTC
>JBILWD010000441.1:0-2598 GCA_044370095.1 Opitutaceae bacterium
GCGTGGCGCGGCGGCCGGTTCGCGCGGAGACCTTCTGGAGCTACTACCGCGGACGGCATCCGTTGTGGGACGAACAGCTCGCGGGCCGCGGGTTGGTTCTGCTCGAGGCGACCGGAGGTCCGGGCGGCGCTGCGGCCGCCCGCCGCTGGTGGGAGCGGCTCGGCCAGGGACTGCTGCGGGTGCTCGGACTTTAACCCGCGGATTGCGGCCGGATGCCGAGGTCTATTTGCCTTGCGGCCTACCAGGTGGGCGCGCGGTTCACCGGCTGGAGTTCGCCCCGCGGCAGCGGGAGTTCAAGGCGCACGATCACGTGGTCAAAGAGCAGGCGGCGCTGCTCGGGGGAAAGTCCCGGGGCGAACAGGGCGGTCCGGTAGTCCCGGTAGACCTCGAGGGTCTCGCGGGCGTTGGCCACGCGCATCGCGGTCTGGAGGGCTTGGTCGAGCCGGTCGGCACGGCCGAGCTGGAGCAGCGTGCCGGCTTCGGTGCGGATCGCATCGCGCTCGTTGATGAAGCTGGCGAGGCGGCGCCCGTAGTCCTCGGCGACGGCACCGATCCCCTCCCGCAGGGCGGTGATGCGGGCGGGGGTGTCCGCGGCGGGGGGCTTGGCCCCGCGCTCGCTCCGGAGCGGGACCACGACGAAGCGGATGCCATCCGCCTCTAACCGGTAGTTTGTCTGCACCGGCAGGTCACGGGCGCCGGCGAGGAGGGCCTCGATGCGCGTTACCGCGGACTGCTGCGCGGCGGCCACGTCGCGGAGCAGGGCGGCCACGCGTTCCTGCAGGACGGGCGGTAGCGGGGTGCGTTCGGCGAGGGGCGCCGGCTCGGGGTTGCCGGCCAGCCCTTGGCGGATTTCCTCGGCGAGCTGCTCAAGTTCCGCGAGGGGAACCTCTTGGCGGCGGGCGAGGGCGGACATCGTGTTGCCCCGCAGCCAAGGGAATGCCTGGCCGTCGTGCGCGTAAACGGCATCGAAGAGCTCCTTCTTCAGCGCGGCCTTTCGGGCCTGGTAATTAGCGAGGCGCGTGGCGACCTCCGGAGGCAGGTTGTCGGGGGGGAGGACGCGCGCGGGTTCCGGCGGGAAGAAGAGGTGCGGCTGATTCGCCGCCGCCGCCTCGGTGGTCTCGCCCGCGGCCTGCAGCTCAAGGGCGATCTCCCGGAGCAGCCGGCGCTGCGCGGGCAGGAGGCCGTTCTGGTAGAACGCGTAGGAGCGCATCACCTGGGCGATCTCCAAGGGGGAGAAGCCGCGGCGCTCGTCGTTGCCGAGGCGCCACTGGCGCAGCGCGCCCCAGGTCTGATCGCCCACCTGCAGGTCGCGGCGCAGTTCCTCGGCCTCCGCCTCAAGGTCGCGGAGCGGATCGCGCTGTCGGACGGCGAGCCCGCCGAGCGCGGCCGCGCGTTCCGTGGCGGGGAGGGCCTGCGTCCGCCCGAGTTCCGCGCGCAGTTCATCGGTCAGCTTCGCCTTGCGCTCCCGGTACGCGTCGACGCGCTCGCGCAGGCGCGTGGACAGGTTCCGCGTGGCCAGGCGGGTGGCCAGTTGGGGGTAGAACGGCTCGTTGACGTGGGCGGCCAGCTCGGCCGGGGCGGCGAGGCGGCCCTCGGCGGGCGCGGTAGGGGGGAGCGCGCGGCCCAGCGGCGGCGGGGTGGGGGGGAAGAAGATGGGAGCCCGCTGGACGTAGCCCCGGTCCGGGCGGCTAAAGTCTCCCGGGGTCCCGTCCTGCGCCGGGAGCAGGGCAGGCGCGGCCGCGAGGAGCAGGGCCAGCGGCCACGCGCGGGGCGCGGGCGGGCGGCGCGGGGGTTGTCCCGGGGTCTGGTTCACCGGCGCTGACGCTCGCGGGCTGGACCGCGGAGACAACCGCAAACCTCGGCCGCTCCCGGGCTCAGAAGTGGAGGAACAGGCGCTCCAGCAGGTAGCCGAGCAGCGCGGTGACCGGGATCGTCAGCACCCAGGCCCAGAGGATGCGCTGGACCACGCCCCATTTGACGGCGCTGAGGCGCTTCGTTGCGCCGACGCCCATAATCGAGGTCGAGATGACGTGCGTGGTGGAGACGGGCACGCCGAGGGTGGCGGTGCCGTAGAGGATGGCGGCGGCGGTGGTCTCGGCGGCGAAGCCGTGGACGGGCTGCATTTTCACCATCTTGTGTCCCATCGTGCGGATGATGCGCCAGCCGCCGGCGGCGGTCCCGGCGGCCATCGTGATCGCGCAGACGATCACGACCCAAAACGGGATGTCCTTGAACTCGGTCACCCGCAGGAAGCCCGCCCATGCGGGGAGATCATTGAACACACCCGTGGAGGTGCCAGTGAAGAGGGCGAGCGTGATGATACCCATCGCTTTCTGCGCGTCATTCGAGCCGTGGCTGAAGCCCATAAACCCGGCGCTGACCAGCTGGGCCTTGCCGAAGATCATCCCCACGAGGCGAGGGGTCATCCCCCGCAGCAGGATCAGCAGCAGCCCCATCAGCAGGGCGCCCGCTAGCAGGCCGATGAGGGGCGAGGTGAACATCGGCAGCACCACCTTCGGCCACAGGCCCATCGACTTCCCCTTGGCGTCCTGCGCGTGCCAGATGAGCACGTCCCACTTGCCGGCGGCGGTCGCTAGG
>JBILWD010000014.1:0-23865 GCA_044370095.1 Opitutaceae bacterium
CCGCGTCACGCCCGCGAGTTCGAGCGCGGTGGGCATCATGTCCTGAAGGTAGATCGGAACCGCGAGCCGCCGCCCGGCAGGCACGCCCGGCCCCACCGCGACAAACGGGACCCGCACGCTGTGGTCATAGAGGTTCTGCTTCCCGAAGAGGCCGTGCTGCCCGACCGCGAGACCGTGGTCCGAAGAAAGGAAGATCCAGGTGTCGGCCGCCTTGCCGGAGGCGTCCAGCGCCGCGAGCACTCGGCCGATGTGGGTGTCGAGGTGCGAGACGATCGCGTAGTACTCGCCCCGCTGCACCCGCACGGATTCCTCCGTGCGCGGGAACGGCGCGAGTTTCTCGTCCCGCAGGCCCTTGCCCGCGCCGATCGCCTCCTTGTGGGGATACTCGGGGAGGAAGTTGCGCGGCACCGGGACGCGCGCTGCCGGGTAGCGGTCCACGTAGGCCTGGGGGGACTGCCGCGGGTCGTGCGGCGCATTGAACGCGACGTACATGAAGAACGGCTCCGGCCGGCTGCCCGCCTCGCGGAGGTAGTCCACCGCGTCGTCCGCGGTGACCTCGGTCCAGTGCTTCCCCCCGGTCCAGAACCCGCCAAACCGCCGATCGGAGGGACTCCAGGGATCCGGCTGGCCGGCCAGCGGGCGGTTGTAACCCTCGGGGACATCGCGCGGCATCCCGGGGCGGACGTGGCGGACGACATCGAAGACCTGCGCAGCATCCGTCTGCACGTGCCATTTCCCGGTGAAGTAGGCCCGGTAGCCCGCCGCCCGCATCAGCTGCGGCCAGAGCCGGCCCGCCGCACGCTCGTCATCGGTGCGAGCGTAGATCCGCTCGGTGTCCCAGAGGCTCCGTCCGGTCATCAGCATCGTCCGGCTGGCGACGCAGACCGCCGGGGAGAAAGAGCCCATGTTGTAGGCATGGGTGAACGTGGTGCCGCGGGCGACGAGCCGGTCGAGGTGCGGCGTGTCGAGGTCGAGCGTACCGAGGGAGCGAATGGTGTCGAAGGCCTGATCGTCGGTGAACAGGACGAGGATGTTGGGACGCGCGGGCGATGCGGCGGCGAGCTCCGAGACAAGGGCGGCCAAGGCGACAAGACCGGGGAGGAACAAACGGGCGAGGAAGGACATCGGGATGAACGCTGGGGATAAAACTGACGCGAGGCTGGAGTCGCCGCCAGCGGGAGGCAAACCGTGGCGCACGCGCACCTCCAAAAATAGCGGGGCGGTAAAGTTGCGACCCCTCCCGTTCGTCGTGAACGCGCGCGCCGCGCTTTTCGGATCCCGGTGACCCGCGCGCCGCGCAGCCGGCCATTGCGTTCGCGACGAAGTCCTGCTCAGGCTTCGCGCAACCCGCCCTCAAAGAGGCTGACTCCCCGATGCTCTACCCCACCCTCCCAGCGCGGCTCTCATCGCGCATTCTCTTCCTACTCATTCTCTGCGCCTCGGCGTCTGCCCCGGCCGCCTCCGCGCCCGCCACCGGCACCGTCAGCGGCGTCGTCAGCAACGCGGCCACTGGCAACCTGCTGCCGGGCGCGACCGTGCGCCTGCCCGCGCTGGGCCTCACCGCGCGCGCCGACGACACCGGCCGCTACGTCCTGTACGAGGTCGCCGCCGGCGACCACGAGATCATCGCGACCTACGCGGGCCTCGAGGCGCTCACCGCGCGCGTGACCGTGACTCCCGGCGGAGCGGCCCGACGGGACTTCGAGTTGACCAGCGGCGTGTACCGACTCGGGGCCTTCACCGTCAGCGGCCAGCGCGAAGGCGCCGCCGCGGCGATCACCCAGCAGCGCAACGCCGACAACGTGAAGAACATCGTGGCGATGGATTCCTACGGTGATCTGCCCAACCTGAGCGCCGGCGAGGTCGCGGCGCTCCTGCCCGGCATTTCGGTGACGCTCGCCGACGACGGGCCCATCAGCGGCATCATGGTGCGGGGGATGTCGGCGTCGCTCAACCGGGTGACGGTCGACGGCGGGATGATCGCCGGCGGCGGCCGGGACCGCTCCTTCGCGCCCGAACGTTACAGCGGCGCGATGTTCGACCAACTGGAGCTGACCAAGGGCCAGACGCCCGACCGCGGGGCGGACTCCCTCGGCGGCAGCATCGACCTGAAGAGCCGCTCACCGCTGAGCATGCGGGAGCGCCGCCGCGTCAACTACACCCTCGCGGCCCGCTGGGCGCCGCCGTTTACCGAGCAGGTGTTTTTCCGGGAGCAGGCTCGTGTGCACCCGCTGTTCAACGTCGGCTACCAGGAGGTGTTCGGCGTCGCCGGGGGCGAACGCAACCTCGGGCTTTCGCTGCAGGCGTTCTACAGCGAGAACGTCAACGGGCTCTACGCGACCAACCGCGACTTCGAGAACACCCTGAACCAGCCCGCGTACATCTGGAGCTACCAGACCTCCGAGAAGATCAACAACCGCAAGCAGGGCAGCCTGAAGGCGATCGCCGACTACCGCCTCACCCCCTCCACGCGGCTCCGCCTCTCCGCGAGCTACGTCGATTCCGAGGAGCCGACCGTGCGCAACTTCATCACCACCGCGGTGACCACGCAGCAGGTCGGCACCACCGGCACCGCGGGGATCCTGCCCGGCTACACCAACCGCATCACCCGCGTCCGCGCCGCGCCCGGCTCGCAACTGACCACCGACGCGCGCGTGTTCAGCGTGTTCGACCGCACCGGCGAGGTCTCCCTGGGCGCGGAGCACGAGCTGGACCGCCTGCAGATCGACTACCGGGCCGGCTACAGCTGGCAGGAGCGAAACATCGCCAACGGCAAATCCGGCGCCCAGCTCCAGAACCGGGTCAGCGCGATCGGCTGGGTGCTCGACCGCACCGCCTCCGACCTGTACCCGCGCTTCATCCAGACCGAGGGCCCCGACCTCACGCAGCCGGCCAGCTACCGGCCGATCGCCAACGGGCTCCAAACCCGCGACAACGACACCAACGAGCAGGTCCGAGACCTGCGCCTCAACGTGCGGCGGCGCCTCCCGTTCGAGGCACCGGTGTTCCTCAAGACCGGCGGCCTCTGGCGACGCAACGAGATCCAGGACCAGACCCGCAACCGCCGCTGGAGCTACCTCGGCATCAGCGCGCTGCCGCCTGATCCTTCGCTGGTCTTCTGGGACGCGACGCGGATGAACCGGCCCGTCCCGCAGTGGGAACCCGCAATGTTCGTGCGGGCGCGGCAGCTGGTCTCGCCGGAGCTGTGGCGAGAGGACGTCTACTTCCGCGAGCAGGGCCGCTTCACTGGGCGCTCGGGCGTGGGCGAGACGGTCACCGCGGGCTACCTGATGGGCGAGGGCCGCCTCGCGACCGCCGGCCCGCTCGCGGGCACCAGCTTCATCACCGGCGTTCGCACCGAGCGCACCGCGACGGCCGGCTGGGGTTGGGTGCGGGCGCGGGTGCCCAGCTCCGCCGCGCAGCAGCTGGCTGATCCCGTGGGCGCCGCCCAGCGCGACTACGCGGCCAACCGCCGCGAGACGGGCTCGGCCTACACCAAGTCGTTCCCGAGCGTGCACCTGGCGCAGAACCTCGGCACGGGCTTCAAGGCGCGCCTGAGCTGGTCCACCAGCTTCGGCCGGCCCGCGATGAGCAACTTCGCGCCCAACGAGACCCCCAACGAGAACAACCAGACCCTCACGATCAACAACCCCGGCCTGCTCCCCCAGCGCGCCGCGAACTGGGACGCGACCCTCGACTACTACTTCGAGCCGGTGGGCAACCTGTCGGTCGGCTGGTTCCACAAGACGATCCGGGACTTCATCATCACCGGCCTGCAGACCGGCACCGTCGCCCGGGACCCGAACAACGGCTTTGGCGGCGAGTACCAGGGCTTCACGATCCTCACCAGCGCGAACGGCGGCACGGCCACCGTGCAGGGCTGGGAGTTCTCCTTCCAGCAACAGTTCACCGGCCTGCCCGGCCCCCTGCGCGGGCTGGGCCTCGTCGTCAACGCCACGCTGCTCGAGACCAAGGGTGATTTCGGCGGGACCGCCGTGCGCCGCACCGGCGAGGTCGCCGGCTTCATCCCACGCACCGGCAACGTCATCCTCTCCTGGCGGCAGGGCCGCTTCAACGCGCGCCTGCGGGTGAACTACCACGGGGACTACATCACCACCTACAACGCGGTCAGCGCCGCGCGCAGCCTGTACGTGCGGAGCCGGACGATCGTCAGCCCGAGCGCGGGCTGGGAGGTGCGCCCCGGCCTGTCCTTCACTTGCGACGTCGCCAACGCGACCAACGAGCACCAGATCCAGTACCGCGGCGTCCGTGACCAGATGGCGCTCGACCGCAACAGCGGCACGGCGGTCACGTTCAGCCTCAACGGCCGCTGGTGAGGAGGCCGCGCCGAGCCGCGACCATCCGGGCGGCCGCGCGTCAGAGCTGCCCCTTGATCCCGAGGATCACGGTCGCGCCCAGTTCCTGCTGGCGGCGGGTGCGCATGTGCTCGGGCGTGTCCGCCGCGTAACGCCGGTTGCCGATCACGAAGCGCCGCCCGTTCAGGTTGTTGATGGAGCCGTAGGCGGCCAGCCGCGGGGAAAAGCTGTACTGGGCGTTGAGCCCGACCCGGAGCACGCGCGCCTTGTACTGGAAGGTCCCGGGCGGGATGCCGTTGGCGACGCTTCGACTCTTGTGGGTCTACAGCTCTCCGCAATCGACGGTGGTGAATTTCCTGGCCTAGGCGTGGGCGACGACGGTGCCGCAGCCGGTAGCCACGAGGCCCAGGACCACGCACCTACCGAACCCACCATTGACCGCGGCGAGGATATCCACCCGAGCGGACTCGGTCGCTGCAGAAGCGGTGACGACGATCAGCAACTTGAGCGCGGCAGGGAAGCGGCGGTGGTTCATGGCGGGGTGGGAGTGGCGGGGCGCTTCTTCTTCCGGACCGGGGTGGAATCAGCGGGCGCCGGGGCGGGGGCGACGATGGAGCGCTCGCGGAGCACCGTGTCCATCCGCGTGCGCAAGCCGGCGAGGACCGGGGCCGCGCCCGGATCAGCGACCAGGTTGCGGCGCTCCACGAAGGTCGACCAGCGCGGGGCGGCGCTGGCGGCGTCCGCGTAGTAGTAGAGTTCCTCAGCCGTGGTCTCGCGCGCGGGCCAGCTGACCCAGCGGGTGTAACGGTGGGTCGCGGTCCGGATCGAGTAGCCCATCGCCTCGGGGGCGCCGGCGTTGAAGGGGCGGGAGAACTGGGAGAGCGCGAACTCCCGGCCGGGCGCCGCCGGATCGCGAAGGATCGGGGTCAGGCTCCGGCCGGCGAGGTCAGCCGGGGGCGGCAGGCCGGCGAGCTCCGCGAGCGTCGGATAAACGTCCACGTACTCGACGATCGCCCGGGTCGGGGCCCCGGGACTCGGTTGTCCGGGCACGCGGATCAGCAGCGGCACGCGGGTATCGAGCTCGAAGTTGGTCCCCTTGCACCAGCGGCCCGCGTCGCCGAGGGCGAAGCCGTGGTCGCCCCACAGCACGACGATGGTGTTGTCCGCGAGGCCCAGGCGATCGAGGGCCCCGAGCACCTTGCCGATCTGCGCGTCGACGTAGGAGACACAGGCGTAGTAGCCGTGCCGGAGGCGGGCGGTCTCGGCCGGGTCGACGCGCTCGTCCTTGGGCATCCCGGAATAGCCGCCCAGCTCGCGGTGGGTGTGGTAGGCCGCGGCGGGCGCGCCCGCCACCTGCTCCGTCTCGCCGGGCAGCCCGAACTTGGCGGGATCGTGCAGGTCCCAGTAGCGCTTGGGGGCGTTGAACGGCAGGTGCGGTTTGAAGAAGCCGACCGCGAGGAAAAAGGGTTTCGCCTCGGCGCGGAGGCGGCCGAGCGTCTCCACCGCGAGGGCCGCGAGCTTACCGTCGCTGTAGCCCTCATCGGGCACGTCCGCCGCTTCCCACGGGGCCTGCTTGCCGGTCCCCTCCCCCCGGGGCGACGCGTAGTTCCGCCACCCGTCCTGGCGCAGGATCTCCGGGGCGGACCACGACGCCGGGTCCAGCTCACGTTCGTCCCCGCTGAAGATCTTGCCCATCGCCTGCGCGAAATAGCCGTGCTGCTTGAAGAGTTGCGGCAGCGTGACGAGGCCGGGGTTGGTGGCGCGGAACAGGTTCCGATTGTGCCAGGCCCGGTTGTGGTCGGGCAGGCGCCCGGTCAGCATCGCGGTGCGCGCCGGCCCGCACACGGCCTGCATCGTGTAGGCGCGCTCGAACATCCGCGCCCCGGCCGCGAAGCGGTCCAGGTGGGGCGTGAGCGCCAGCGGATCCCCGTAACAGCCGAGGGAGACACGCAGGTCGTCGACGGCCAGGAACAGGACGTTGGGCCGGGGCGACGGCGCCGCGAAGCCTGGGGGGACCAACAGCAGGATCAGGGCGAGGCGGGGGAGATGCATCACGGGAAGGGTTCAGGGTTGCGCCGCCTGCCGGGCCCAGACCTCGGGCGTGCGCACGCCGGGCCGGAGTTCACCGCTCGGGATGACGTGCCGGTCCTCCCATTCGACGACCGGCACCGTCACGGTCGGCCGCGGCATCCGGCCCGCGGCGCGCCACGCGTCCGCGGCCGGATCATAGGCCCACGTCTCGCCCGGGAAGCCCGGATGCGCCGACAGGGGAGTCACGTTCAGGCGCGAGGCGTCGTCCCCGCCCAGCACCACGAAGCCGCGCGCGCCGTCGGGGGGCGCGGGGGTCGGCGCCGCGACGGCCGGCCGCGGCAGGTCCGCGATCCGCCGCCAGCTCCGGCCCGGGTCATAGCGGTAGGCGTCCTGGAGGTAGGTCCGCACCGGCTTGCCCTGCGCGTCCGGCGCGAGCGCGGCGCCGCTCACGAGGAAAAAGGCGCCATCCGCGACCGCGGCGACAGCGAGCATCCGACCCGGCCCCGGCCAGGAGGGCAGTTCGCGCCAGCGCCGCTCCGGGGCGGCAAGATCCAGCGCCCAGAAGGTCGTGAGTGCCGCGGTGGCATCGGGGGTGGCGATGCCACCGGCGAGGTAGATGGTGGAGCCCAGCAACGCGCCGCAAAGGTTCGCCACCGGGCGCGGCAGCGCCGGGAACGGCCGCGTGGCGATCCGGCCTTCCTCCCAGCGCAGGAGGAACGCGTCGGCGTGGTGGCCCCCGGCGTCACTGCCCCCGAGGCAAAGCACGCCGTCGGGAGTCGGGATGGAGACCCCGTAGCCGAGGGGCCGGGGCAGGCGGCCGCCGATCTTCCAAGCGCCTTCGGGCCGCTCGAGGACGAAGACCGTGTCGTACCAGACCTTATCCCCCCCGTCCCACGGACGTTTGCCCGGGAAATTGGCGCCGCCGGCGACCAGCAGCGCGCCGCGGTGCACGCCGGCGAAGGGATAGGCGAAGCCTTCCGAATCCGGGAGCGGGGCCAATCGCTCCCAGCGCACGGGCTCCGCGGCGACCGCAGGGAAGGCGAGCAGGGCGGCGGCTACCAGGGCCAGGCGCCATGGGCGGGGGCTCGTCCTCATTGGCCAGCCTTCCGTTTCTTGCCCTTGGGCACGGGCTGGAACGAAGGGTCGTATCCGGGATTCGGCGCCATCATCTCGGCACCGACGACGCGGCGCCACTCCTCGAGCTCGCGCCGCAACTCCGCGAGCCGGGCCGGTTCGGCGGCCGCGAGGTTGCGCGTCTCCCCGAGATCGGCGGCCAGATGGTACAATTCGAACCCCGCGGGGTCGAAGGTCTCGATCAGCTTCCACTCGCCGCGGCGGATGACGCCCGAGGGCACGCTGTGCGGATGGTCGTTGTAGTGCGGGAAGTGCCAGAAGAGGGAGGAGCGACCCAACGCCTTCCCCTCCGCGAGCACCGGCCGCAGGTCGAGGCCGTCCACGTGCTGGTGCGGGCGCGGCGGCAACCCGGCGGCGGCGAGGCAGGTCGGGTAGAGGTCGGTGCTGGTGACCGGCTCGGCGCTGACGGTGCCGGGGCGCGCGACGCCCGGCCACTTGATCAGAAGCGGCACCCGGATGCCGCCCTCGTAGTACGCCCCCTTGTTGGCCCGGAGCGGCGCGTTGCTGGTGGCATTGTAGAACCCGCCGTTGTCGGAGGTGAAAATCACCATCGTGTCCCGCTCGAGCCCGAGCTCGCGCAGCGTCTCCATCACACGGCCCACGCTGTCGTCGAGGTTCTCCACCATCGCGGCGTAGACCGGCTTGCCCTGCCGCTCCGCCTCGGGGACGCGCTCGTACTTGGCGACCACCTCGGGCTTGGCCTGGAGCGGCGTGTGCACGGCGTAGTGCGGCAGGTAGAGAAAGAAGGGGCGGTCGCGGTTCTCGCGGATGAAATTCACGGCCTCCTCAGTGATGCGGTCGGTGAGGTACTCACCGGCCTTGCCCTCGCGGAACACGTTCCAACGGGCCCGCTGACCCGTGGTCGGGATCGCCCAGTTGCCCTCGTAGGGGAAGAAGAAGTCGCCCGGGGCGCCGTGCGCGTTGCCGCCGACGTTGAGGTCAAAGCCGTGGTGCTCGGGCAGCGAGAACGGCTCCCCGCCGAGGTGCCACTTGCCGATGCTGGCGGTGCGGTAACCGGCCTCGCGCAGCGCCTCGGCGAGGGTGATCTCCTCGAGCGGCAGGCTGCGCACGAAGCGGGCGCTCCGCAGGCGCGACCGCGGGTCCCAGCGCCCGTTCGGCAGCCAGTCGGTCAGCAGCAGGCGGGCCGGGTACTTGCCCGTGAGCACCGCCGCGCGCGTCGGCGAGCACACGGCGCAGGCCGCGTAGGCGTCGGTGAACCGCACCCCCTCGCGGGCGAGCCGGTCGATGTTGGGCGTGCGGTAGTAGGTGCTGCCGTTCGCTCCGATATCGCGCCAGCCAAGGTCGTCGACCAAAATGAGCACGACGTTGGCGCGGCCGGCGCGCGGGGACGTCTCGGCGGCGGGGAGCAGGACCGGGAGCGCCGGCAACAGCGCCGCCAGGAGGGGCGCGAGGGGGAAGCGGGGGGCTTTCATCGGGAAGGAGAGGAGTTAGAGGCGGACGGAGGTCACGGCGGAGCCGGGGGCGGGATAACCGCGGGCGGCATCGTCGAGCACGAGCACCCAGTCCTCGCCGGGGGGACCGGCGGGCGGCGTGAATTCCCGGGCGGGTTCCCGAGCCCAGCGCCCCAGCGCGGTCGAGCGGCCGTCGCGCGGATTGAACCACCACCCGGCAACCTCCGGGCCGGCTAGCATCCCGGTCGCGAGCGTGACGCCCCGACGGGAGGGAAAATAGGCGAGCAGATACGAGGCGTCCGGGTCTCCCGGCGTGCCATCCCGGGTGACCTGCAACCGCTCCATCCCCTCCCCTTGCCCGGCGAGGATCGGACTCTGGTCCGGGATCCGCGCCAGGAATGGGCGGCTCAGCACCAGCGCCTTGAGGTGCACGAGTTGGACCGCCCCGGGCAACTCCAGCGCATCGGGCCAGGGCGTAACGACGTCCCACAAAGGTTTCCGCGGCGGAGCGTAGAACTGCCAGATCGGATGGGTGCCGTAGGTATGGCCGAAGGCGCCGGCGAAGACCGCCCAGTAGGCGTTGCGCCGCACCTGCAGGGCGCCGACGGGCCGCTTGGGCGGCAGGGCGTCGGGCGGATACTCGTAGGACGGCTCGCCATCGAGGCATGGCTTGGGGGACGCCAGCGCGTAATCGCGCTCGATCCCGGCGTAGTTGGCGCTCTCGGCGGTATGCCCGCTCTGCAGCATATTGAAATCGAGCCAGCCGGCCTGGTGAAACGGCTCCGCCGAGGTCCGGCCGCCGCGGGGATGAAAGGTCCGCAGGTGCGCTCCGCCGTCCCCGGCCGCCAAGCCCCGCGCCATCGCCTCCAGGATCCGACGATGCCGTTCGGTCTCGACCGCCCGGTCGCCGCCCAGGATCCAGACGACGCCCGCGGCCCGATAGCGCGCGCCCAGCCAGCGACCGTAACCCTCGGCGTTCTCCGGATTGAAGATGACGCGCCGCGAATGCCAGTAGCTGCCCCAGGTCGGCAGGAGGCCGACGTGCAGCCCCAGTGCGTTGGCCCGCGCCACAATCCAGTCCACGTGCCGGAAATAGTCCTCGTTGGGCCGGGCGGGATCGCGGTCGTGCAGCGGCAGATGGCCGTAGGCGTTCGGCGTGTCGAGGCCGTCCAGCTCCGCGAGCGCGACCGCCTGGATGACGGTGAAGCCCTGCGCTGCGCGGCGCCGGAGGTACTGGTCGGCCTCCTCGCGGTTCAGGCGGTGGAACAGCTCCCACGCGGTGTCCCCGAGCCAGAAGAAAGGCCGGCCCTCCGCCGTGACGAGGAACCGCCGGTTCTCGCTGACCCGGAGGCGCGGCGGGACGCCAGCCGGCTCGGCGGGAGCGGCCGCCCCCGGCGCCGCAGCAAGCGAGGCGGCAAGGAGCGCGAGGGCGGCCCGGCGAAGCGCATTCCGGGGCGGGAGTGAAGAGGGCGGCTGGTGCATCAGCGGAGCTTGAACTTCCCGAACAGGATGTGCGTCCGGGGCGTGGTGGCGTCGCCGCTGTCCCAGACGGCACGGAAGTCGCCCGGCGCAACCTCGACGAGCGTCGGGTAAGAGTTCTTGGTCCCGGCGTCGAAGAAGGCCTGCTCGGCGCTCCAAGCGCCACCGGGGGCCTTGGTCTTGTAGCGCAGCGAGGTGCGGCCGCCGTTCGGGAAGCCCGGCCAGGAGCGGTCGCGCTGCGCCGGGCCGTCGTTGTACACGTAGAGGTGGGTGCCGTTGGCGGCGCGGCCGAAGAAGCCCTTCGCCTTGGCGTTGTGCAGCTCGGGCTCGGGGGCCGCCGTGCTCCACGTGCGGCCGCCGTCGCGGCTCACGCTCGAATACGCGCGGGGCGGGTTCGTGGTCTTCTCGGTGTCGTCATAGTCCGCGGTGCGCATCACGATCCTCAGCTCCCCGGGGGCGTCGCCGGCGGCGACGTTGCCCTCGTGCAGGAAGACGCGCGGGCTCGCCGGCTGGGGGATGTAGGCCTCCAGTTTCCATTCGAGCAGGCTGGTGCTGCTGAGGACAAAGTGGTCCCGCGAGCCACGTGGATCCGCCGCGAGGGTGTTGCGGTGGGCCGGCAGCAGGAATCGTTTCCGGCCCTCGTGCTCGGCCACGACGATCCCCGCGTTGGTGATGAGCGGCCCGGTGTAGTGCATCGCCAGCTCGACCGGCGTCCAGGACCTCCCGCCGTCCGCAGTGAAGGCGGCGACGAGCTGCGACTCCTCGCTGTTCTCATACGCGATCGGGCAGCGCATCGCGAAGCACCAGATCACGTCCTGCCCCGGAGCGCGGAAGAGCACCGGGTTGGCGTAGGCGAACTGGATCGCGCCCTGCCAGCGGTGGTAGTCGAAGACCTTCACCGGCTCACCCCACGTGTCCCCGTCGTTGGTGGAAAGGCTGGCGAGGATGTGGCCCATATCCTTCTTCCCGTTCGCCATCGCGCCGAAGGCGACGATCAGGTGGCGCGGGCGCTCCCCTTGCAGGATGAACGGCTGCCAGACCCGCCACGCGTCGGGGTGCTGCTCCACGCGCCGGACCACGCGGACCTCGGTCACGTCGCCCTGATGCTGCACCGGGGCAGCGGAACCGGCGCCAGCGGCCGCGGCCTTGCGGGGCTGGCCGGCGAGGGCCGGAAAGGGCAACGCGCCCAGGGCGGCGAGCGCCAGCGCGGGCAGGAAAGGTCGGGGGAAGCGCGTCATCACGGGGAGGGGGTTGAAGGTGGGAGGGCGCAGAGGAAGAGCACGGCCGGGCCCTCGAACGGGGAACGCAGGGTGCGGCGGGCGCCTCCCGCGACGGCCGGGGCGGACCGCGGTTCACCTCCGTCCGCGGCGCGCCACTCGGCCGCGAACACGGCGGAAGTCCCGGCCAGCTCGAGACTGCACTCGCCCCCGGCCGGCAAGAAGACGAGGTAGCTGGCACCCGGCGCGGCTAGGCAGAATCCGGTCGAGGCGAGGTCCCCCCGCGGCACGGCCCGGGCGAGGTCCATCCGCCGGGTGAGCACCAGCGCCGCGCCCATCGCGCGGCGCGGCCCGTCATCCTGCGGGCGCACCTGGCCGAGCACCTTGCCATCGTAGGTGTCCATAAAGATCGGGTTAGCGCCGCGCGTGACGGTCTTCCACACCCACGCCGCATCGCCGCCCACGCCCCAGAGGTGGTCAGTGTCGCTGAGCACGACCTTGCGGCCGCCGAGGTCCGGCGGGTCGTCCTTCCAGCCGCCGTCCGAATTGGGCGAGACCCAGTCGGCGGGACCCGCGTACAAGGTCTCGTTTTTCCCGCGCCGGTTCTGGTAGGTCATCCCGACCGGATGCTGGAGCGGCAGGCCAGCCTCGACCTGCTTCACGAACCGGATCACGTGGTACTGGAAGTCCGTCGAGCTCGGGTGCGTCTCGTTGGACACCTCGTAGAGGAGGTTGTCGAAGTCGTTCAGGCCGGTGACCAGCCAGCGCAGGTAACTCTCCTGCACGGCGGTCACGCGCGGTACGGCGAGCTGGTGCACCTCGATCCCCTTGCCGTCGCCATTCAGGTCGCCGTCGACTCCGTTGACGTTGTTGGCGGGGTTGAAGGGATGGTTGGGCCAGGCGTCAGCTTGGAACTGCACCCCGTAGCCCTCGAACAGCATCACGGAAACGTAAATCCCGGCCGCCCGCGCGAGGGCGAGGCGGGTGCGGATGCGCCCGAGGTACTCCGGATTAGGCTGGCTGAGGTCGAACTTGAGCCGCCCGTCGAGCGCGAGGCCGGGACCGGTGCGCCGCCACGGGTGGGGTGCGACAGTGTGGGCCCCGTTCCGCCAGTCCGGGTTCTTCATCTTGGTGTTGTCCCACTTGGTCGGCTCCCAAGTCCAACCGCGGGTGAAGTTGTGCCCGTGCCCCGCGAGCCAGACGAGGTGGGCGGCGAAGTCGAACGCGGGGGGAGGGTCGGCCGCGCCCATATCAACCAGGTTCGCCCAGGTGTGAGCACCCGCGAGTAGGAGGGGCTGGCCGGCGGCGTCCGCGAAGTAGCGGGGGTTCTCCGGATGGACCCTCAGCGGGCCCCGGGTCGAGGCCGCGCATGACGCGGCGGCGGCGAGACTGAGGACGAGCAGGGGAAGGCGGGAAGCGCGCATCTCAATCGGCCTTCTTCCGCCCCTTGCGGCCCAGCGGGGGCGCGTCGGCGCGGGGCAGCCAGCGCGCGTGCTCGGCGCGGATGGCGGCGTGTTCGGGGCTACCGGCAAGGTTGGTCCACTCGTGCGGATCGCGCTCGTGATCGTACAGCTCCTCGCCGCCATCGGCGTACCGGATGTAACGCCAGCGCTCGCTGCGCACCGCGTGGTTGCCCTGCCCGTGGGTCGTGAGCGCGGGCCGATCCCACGGGTGGCGCGGATCGCGCAACAGCGGCACCAGGCTGCGGCCGTCGAGGCCGGCGGCGGGCGGCAGGCCGCACAGCTCGGCCAGCGTCGGGAACAGGTCCGCGGTGCCCACCGGCCGGGCAGTGCGCGCACCGGGCTGGGTCACCCCCGGGGCGACGATGATGAACGGGACACGGGTGGAACGCTCCCAGAGCGTAAACTTGTGCAGGTGGTTCTTCTCGCCGAGGTGCCAGCCGTGGTCGGACCAGAGCACCACGATGGTGTTCGCGGCGGCGGGGCTCGCGTCGAGCGCGGCGAGCAGCCGGCCGACCAGCGCGTCCCCGTAGGAGATGTTGGCAAGGTACGCCTGCAGCACCTCGCGGTACTTGCCAGTCCGGCGGATGAGCTCGAGGTCCTCGCGGCGGTCCGCGGCCATCCGCTGGCCGCCGGCCGGCAAGTCGTCGAGGTCGTCCTCCTTGACCGGCGGAAGCGTGATGCGGTCCGGGGGGTACATCTCGAAGTACTTCCGCGGCGCGTACCAGGGCAGGTGCGGGCGGTAGATGCCGGCCGCGAGGAAGAACGGCTGCGCCGGCGGACGGGCGAGAAAGTCCGCAACCCAGGCGGCGAGGCGCCCGTCCCCCATCTCCCCGTCGGCGGCATCCCACGGGCCCCAATCGAACTCGTTCGCGTTCTGCGGCGGCCGGCCGAGGGCGCGGACCTCGGGGAGGCCGTTGAGCGGGAACCCGTCCGGCCAGGTGAAGGCGCGCACGTCCTCCCCGCGCGCGAGCCGGGCCTGGTAGTGGCTGTCGAAGACCTGGTCGAAGTAATCGTGCCAGTCGGTGCGCCGGTTAAAGCCCGGCGTGTGGTGGTTGACCTTCCCCCCGCCGGCCACGTGGTAGCCGTGGGCCTTGAAGTGCGCGGGCAGCGAGTTCACCCCGGGCAGCGCTTCGTGCCAGCGCACATCGTTACCGTAGATCCCAGTGGTACTCGGCTGTCGGCCGGTCATCAACGTGACGCGAGACGGGTTGCAGACCGGCGCGGCCACGTGGGCGTTGGTGAACGCGAGGCCCCGCGCCGCCAGCGCGTCGAGGTGCGGCGTGCGCACATCGGGGTGGCCGCCGAGATAACCCACCCAGTCGTTGAGGTCGTCGAGCGCAATCAGCAGGACATTCGGGCGGGGGGGCGAGGCCGCCGGGGCGGCCGACGCGAGCGCCAGCAGGAGGGCAAGACCGAGGAGCGGGCCGGACGGATGCATCATTGGCGTTTTTTCCGCCCGACGCGGGGCTCCTCCGTGGTTGACGCCTCCGCCGGGGCCGGCTCCCGGCCGAAGAAGTACTCCGGGTAACCCCAGCGCAGCTCGCGCCCGGCCGACTTGGAGCGCACCGCGGTGACCTCCGCGGTCAGCCGGCGGAGGTTCGCCGGGTCGAGCAACGGGTCTCCGGTCTCGCGCCGCCACGCGTCGAGGCGGCCCTTGAGGTCGGCGAGGATCGCGGCGTGTGCCGGCGAGTCGGCCAGGTTGCGGAACTCGTGCGGATCCTCCCGCAGGTCGTAAAGCTCGTGGCGCGGAGGCCGCTCCATCACCGCGTAACCCGCGCGGACGGCGGGCACGGCCGTCTCGACCGCCCGCGCGATCCCGCCGCGGAAACCCTCCTCGCCGCGCTCGACCGCGTCGGCCTCCAGCTTGCGGATGGTGTCCGCGTAGTCGGGATTCACGACCCCCGGCAGGAGGTTTTCGATCAGCTTGTACCGGTCGTCGCGCACCGCGCGCTGGGGATGGTAGTTGGCCGCCGCCGCGTGGGTGTGCCATTCGGTGAAGAGGTGCGTCCGCCACGGTGCGGGACCGCCCGCGAACAGGGGCTGCAACGCCCGGCCCGCGAGGCCCGGCACTGCCGGCACCCCCGCCGCCGCGAGGACCGTGGGCAGCAGGTCGACCGTCGAAACCAGTTCCTCCCGCACCTGCGGGACCGCCCGCCCGGGCCAGCGCACGAGCAGCGGGATCCGCACGCCGCCCTCGTAGCAGGTCCGCTTGCCCCGCAGGAAATCGGCCCCGTGGTCCCCGAGGTAAACGACGAGCGTGTCCCGCGCCTTGCCCGAACGCTCCAGCGCGTCGAGCAGGTCCCCCACGAGCTGATCCAGCCGGCTCAGGCAATTGTAGTAATCGGCCACCATTTCCCGCATCTCGGGCGGATCCACGCCGAAGTACGGGAGCGCCCGCACGTCGCGGCCCGTCTGCGGGCTCGCGGGCAGCCCGTCGACCTGCCGCAGCCACGGATCGTGCGCCTCCGGATAATTCACGCTGAGGAAGAACGGCTCCGGTCCCGCGGCGAAGAACCCCTCCGCGGCCCGGGCGTACTCCCCGAGGTTGCGGCGCTGGAAGTTCGCCGTCGGCAGCGCGTGGAAGTCGAACGGGAAGGCGGACTCCGGATTCACGTGCAGCTTGCCGAGGATTCCCGTGCGGTAGCCGGCCGCCTTGAGCTGGCGCGGCAGGTTCGGCGTGTCCTCGCGGTAGAGGCGGTACCCCCAGGTCGCGAGGCCGATCTGCCCGTGCTGGTGCGGGTAGAGGCCGGTGAGGAAGCTCGCCCGCGACTGGCTGCAGCCGGCCTGCGCCACGAACGCGCGGTTGAACCGCACTCCCTCGGCCGCCAGACGGTCGAGCCGCGGCGTGCGCGCGTGCGGGTCCCCGTAGCAACCGAGCTCGGGACCATTGTCCTCGGAGACAATGAACAGGACGTTGGGCCGCGGCTGCGCGGCGGCCGGGAGCGCGAGGGCGAGCAGGACCAGCAGGGCGGGGAACTTCATCGGGGCGAGTCGGACCTTACCATGACCCGCCGTCCCGTCGAACCGGAATCCCGGCCCGCCGGTTCCAATTCGGGACCGCGCGACGTCAGGGCGCCGCCAGCAGGCGGTCGATCGCCGCATCAAGGCTCCGGGTGAAGGCCGGGCGCTGCTTGGTCGGCACCTGGGTGAGCGCGACCACCAGCGTCTGCCGCTCCCGGTCGAACAGGGCAAGGGTGCCCGAAGCTCCGTTGTGCCGCAGCCGCACCCCCCTGCCCTCCGGGCCGGCGCGGACCACGTTGAAGCCGAGCGCGTAGCCGTCGCGCGCCGTGCCCGGCTGGACGGTCTGCAACTCCGCCAGCACCGCGGGAGGCAGGAGCACCCGGCCCCCGGCGCGACCCTCGTCCAGATGCAGCTGCAGCAGCGCGGCGACCTCGTCGGCAGTCGCCACCAGCCCGCCACCGGGATTGGGGAACGCGAAGGCGGGACCCGCGGGATCGGGCACGAGGGATCCGCTGCTCCGGTCGTAGAAGGTGGGCAGCCGGGCGGCGCGGGCGGCAGCGAGTCCCGCGGGGAAGGCGACTTCCGGGATCCCGAGGGGACCGAGGAGCCGGCGCGCCAGCAGGGCGGAGAATTCCTCGCCGGCGACCACCTCCGCCACGCGCCCGGCCACGAGGTAACCCAAACCCGAATAGGCGTAGCGGGTCCCGGGCTCGGCGGCGAGGCCGGCCCGGGCGAGGTCGTCGACCGCCGCGGCCAAGGTGCCGTCGGTGCGAATCCTCCAGCGCTCCTCCCCCCGGGCGGACTGGCCCGCGAATCCGGCGGTGTGCGCCAGCAACTCGCGCACGCGCGGGACGCGCGCGGCGGACGCCCCGCCCGCGATCCGCACCCCGCGGAACACCGGCAGGTGGCGGTCGAGCGGATCATCCCAACCGAGCCGGCCCTCGGCGACGAGCAGGCCGAGCAGCGCGGCCGTGAAGGGCTTCGTCACGGACGCGATCCGGCACGGGGCGTCGACGAGGAACGGTGTCCCCCGCGCGAGGTCCGCGACGCCGAACGCCTCGCGGAATACCACCTCGCCATTCCGGACCACAAGCATCACGCCACCCGGGACCTGCCCCTCGGCAATGCCCCGGCGCCAGACCTCGCGCAGCGCCGCGGCCTGCTCCGGAGCCAAGGCCGGGGCCGCCGTCCCCGTCGCAACCAGCAGGCTGAGAAACAGGAGCAGGGACGGCAGCACGGGGCGGTACATAATCGTGAGCTAGCCGAAGCTGCCGTTGAGCGCAACCGGCCAGGGCAGAACTCCGGTCCGGCGCGGCACCCGCTCAACCGGCGACGTCCCGCGCGCAGCGGAACCCGGTGTGGGTGGCCGCGGCGGCAGGGTCGGTCCCGTTGCGCGCGTCGATGCGGTAGCGGTTGCAGTAGCTGGCGTGACAGAGGTGGCTCCCCCCGCGCTGCACGCGGCGGTCGCCGGTCGCCGGGCCGGTCGAATCCGCCCGCGGCGAAATGCGGTAGTAACCGGGATCGAACCAGTCCCAGCACCATTCCCAGACGTTGCCGGTCATCTGGTACAGGCCGAACCCGTTGGCGCGGTACGCGCGGGCCGGCGCGGTGCCGCGGTGGCCGTCCGCACCGGAGTCCCGCGCCGGGAACTCGCCCTGCCACACGTTCATCCGGTGGCGCCCCTCGGGCTCGAGTTCCTCGCCCCACGGGAAACGGAGGCCCTCGAGGCCGCCGCGCGCCGCCCGCTCCCATTCGGCCTCGGTGGGCAGGCGCTTGCCCGCCCAGGCCGCGTAGGCGCAGGCGTCCGCCCACGAGACCTGCACCACCGGATGATCCCAGCGGCCCCGCAGGGACGAGCCCGGCCCCTCGGGATGGCGCCAGTCGGCGCCCTCGATCCGCACCCACCACTCCGAACCCCGCACCCGGGGCCGGGCCGCCACCTCGCGCGGGTCGAGGTGGCCGGCGAAGACGAAGCTCCAGCCGAAGCGCTCCGCCTCGGTGCGGAAGCGGGTCGCGTTGACGAACGCGTTGAACGCCTCGTTCGTCACGGTGGTGGCGTCGAGCAGGAAGGGGCGCAGTTCGACCTCGTGGACCGGCCCCTCGCCATCCGCGGGGAACCCGTAGTCGCGCTCGTTGCCCATCCGGAAGACCCCGCCCGGGATCAGGACCATTTCCGGAGCCGCGGGCCCGGGCACGCGCCCGAAGGCGCCCGGCGCCGGCCCTGCGCCCGCGCCGCGGCCCGGGCCGCAGCAGGCTGGGGATCCGTCCTTGTTCACGCGCCGATCCCACCGCTTCGGCGCCACGGGGCAAGCGCGCTCAGCCGCGCGGCGGCGGACCGAGGGAGGCTCCCCGGACCAGCCGTGGGAGCAGGGGGCGGGCGCCAACCGACACCGTCCGTCCGGTAAGCAGATCCCCGGTGATCCGGGCCAGCCGCCGGGCAAAGTGCAGGGGATCGGCCACGTACCGCGCCGGCTCGGGTTCCAAGTAGGAGAGGAAGCGGTCCTCGTCCCGGCAGACCAGCGACACGTCGGCGCCGACGCGGCGGCCGAGTTGCGCGAGCACGCTGCAGGCGGTCAGGTAGGCGTACGACTCGCCGATCAGCACCCCGGTCGGCGGGCGAGCGGAGTGGAACATCCGGCGCAGGACGCGCGCCACGTCGGAGGGGCCGGGACCGTGCCGGACCACGGCGGCCTCGGTCGTCTCCGGAAAGCCCCGCACCCCCTCGCGGAACCCCTCCTCGCCGCGCAGGTCACCGGCCGCCCCCTCGCGGGGCGAAAGCAACGCGATCCGGCGGTGGCCGGCTCGCAGCAGCACTACCGCCGCGTGCCGGCAGAGGGCCCGGTAATCGAGATCGACCGAGGGCAGGCGAATCCCGTCGTGGCAGGAGCCGGCCACCACGCAGGGCAGCCCCTGTCGTTGGAACCACGCCTGCACCGCGGCGCTGGAACGCACCAGCACCCAGCAGCCCGAAGACTCTTGGCGACGCAGCCGCGGGAGCGCCGCCGCCGGGGACGCGCGCAGCCCCGGGGGCAATACGACGAACCGCAGGCGGCAGCCCGCCTCGGCCAACATCCCGCGGTAGGCGTCGATCCACAGGCCTTGCTGCGGCCGCAGTTGGTCGAGACGCACCGGCGACAACAGCGTAACCACGCGGGGAGGCGCGGCGGCGGCAGCCCGGGCTCGCGCGAGGCGCCGGGTCCCCTCGCCCGGCACGATCGCGACCACCCCCTCGGCGGCGAGCCGCTGCAACCCCGCGCGCAGCGAGTTGCGACCGACCCCCAGTTCGGCGCACAATCGCCGCTCCCCCGGCAGCCACTCCGGCCACCCCCCGGCCTGCAACCCCTCGCGCAGGGCCGCGCAGACCTGGTCGATCAGGGAGCTCCGCTGGAGACGCAGCTGCATCGCGCGCCGCCGCCGTTCAGGGACGCGTGAACACGATGCAGATCGGGGCCGGGACGTTGATGACGCCCTTGGTCTGATAGGTCAGCCGGCCCGTCGCGGGATCGACCCGATGCACCGCCAAGGTGTTGGAGTCCGCCCCCGCGGCCAGCAGCCAGCCGCCGCCCGGAGCGAGGTTGATGTTACGCGGGAACGCGCCGCGGACCGGCTGCACCTGGATCACCTCGGCCGCGCCCGTCGCGGGATCGAGGCGGTAGACCGAGACCGAGTCGTGGCCGCGATTGGAGAAATACCCGAAGCGCCCCTCGGGATGCAGGACGATCTCCGCGCCGGAATTGAAGGCCTCGCCCGCCTTCGCCGCCTCGGTCAACGACGGCACGGTCCCCAGCAAACGCGCCGTGCCCGCCGCCGCGTCCCACGCGAAGGTGCTGAGGGCCAGGCTCAACTCGTTGAGGAGATAGATGAAGCGACCGTCCGGGGAGAACTTCAGGTGGCGCGGCCCGCCACCCACCGGGCCCGCGGCGAGCCCGTGGCGCTCCAGATACGGGGCCGTCGGCAACACCCGGTAGAGCACGATCGCGTCCAGCCCGAGGTCGGGCACGAGCGCGAAACGACCGTCCGGCGACCAGCCGACGTAATGCGGGTGCGGGCTGTCCTGCCGGCGGTCGACGACGCGCGAGCCGCCGGTGTGGCGGTGGAGGACGGCGGCGCCGAGGCGCCCACCCTCGCCCAGCGGGAAGACGGCCACCGACCCCGCGCCGTACTGCGCCGTGGCGGCGAAGCGGCCGGAAGGGTGCACGGCGAGGTGCGCCGCGCCGCCGTCGCCCGTGGGGGCCGAGTTGATCAGCGTCAGCGCGCCGCCGGAGCCGATGCGGTAGGCGGCGGCGCCGGGCGCGCCCCCGAGGGTCGCGGTGGCGTAGAGCTTGTCGCCGTCCGGGTGCACGGCGAGGAACCCGGTGTTACCCGCCTCGGCCGCCAGTTCCGCGGGGCCGAGCTTGCCGGTCGCCGCGTCGAAGGTGGCGCGGTAGATGCCCTTCGCGCCGGGTCCACCGGTGCCAAGGAACACGTGCCACGCGGAGCCGGGCGCGGCGGCGAACGCGAGCGCGGGAGCCGCCAACACGGAAAGGATCAGTCGGAGGGGATGGGGTTTCATTGACCCGAGCTAGCACGGGGGAGGCGGTCGCGCCAAGGCCGTTCGGCGCCGGGTTCAGCCTTGCCCGCCGCGCCGCCGCGGGCTCCCCTCCCGCCGTGCACGCCGCGCTCCTCGCCCCCTCCCTGCTCGCGGGCGACCACGCCCACCTCGCCGCCAGCGCCGCCGCCGCCACCACCGCCGGCGCCCCGTGGCTCCACCTCGATCTGATGGACGGCGCCTTCGTCCCGAACCTCACCTTTGGCCCGGAGACGCTCTCTGCCCTCCGCCGCGCCGGGTGCAAGCTCTTCTTTGATACCCACCTGATGCTCGCGGAGCCGGACCGTTACCTGGAGCCCTTCGCCCGCGCCGGCGCCAACCTGATCACGGTCCACGTCGAGCCGCCCGGCGACCGCCACGCCACCCTCGCCCGGATCCGGGAACTCGGCTGCCAGACCGGACTCGCGCTCAACCCCGGCACCCCCGCGGCCGCCGCCGTCCCCTTCCTGGAGCAGGTCGACTTGGTGCTGGTGATGACGGTGCAACCCGGCTTTGGCGGGCAGCCCTTCCGCCGCGACATGCTGCCGAAACTACGCGAACTCGACACCTGGCGCACCGCGCGAGGGCTTCGCTTCCGCCTCGAGGTCGATGGCGGCATCGACCTCGCCACCGCCGCCGAATGCCGCGCCGCGGGCGCCGACACTTTCGTGGCCGGGACCTCGTTTTACCGCGCTCCAGATCAAGCCGCCTTCGCCCGCGGCATCGCGCAGCTCTAGCGCGTCTCGATCCGGTACAACCGACTCTCAGTCCGGATCAGCAGTGCGCGCCCCGTCACCGCGTACGACGCGAGGGTGCGCTCGCCCAGCGGGTTGGTCGCCAAGCGCCGAAACTCCCGGCCTACCGCCAACACGGTGCCGAGGCCGTTCTCGTTCTGAAAATAAATCCGCCCGTCCGCCAACAACGGCGAGGCTGAATAGCCCCCCTCGATCTTCTCCTGCCAGTGCACGTTACCCGTGCGCGCGTCCCAGCAGGTCGCCACCCCCATATCCGAGACCCCGTACAACTCGTCGCCATCGAGCACCAGCGACGGCGTCAGCGGCGCCCCCTTCGTCGTCCGCCACGCCACGTGGGTGTCAGTTACGTCTCCGGTCCCGCCGAGCCGGATCGCGAGCAGGTCCGCCCGCGCGTAGCCCGTAGCGACGAAGACCAGCCCGTGTCCCGCCACCGGTCGCGGCACGACCGAGAACCCTCCGCCGTAACGCACGTGCCACACCTCGCGGCCATCCCGCGGATCGAGCGCTGCCACGGCGCCACTCGCCGGGCTGATCAGCTGCGCGCCGCTCCCCTCGCCCACCAGCAGGGGCGTGGCGAAGGAGAAGGTCTGCTTCGGGCTCACCGTCCGTCCAGCGCGCCAACGCACGGCGCCGGTCTGGCGGTCCAGCGCGATGACGCACGGATCCTTCGCCCCATCCGCGTGGTAGATCAGCAGGTCTCCGGCCAGCAGCGGAGAGCCGCCGTTGCCGTGCACCGGGTCGTACCGGACTTCGTTGTTGCGCCAGAGGACGCGGCCGTCGCGGTCGAGACAGGCGGTGCCGTGGTGCCCGAAATGGACGTAGACCCGGCCGTCCGCGAGCACGGGCGTGGGACTCGCGGGGCTATTCTTACGGTGCAAGGGCTGGGCCTCGATCTCCGGGCCGGCAAAGACCTCGCGATCCCAGACCACGCGCCCCGTGGCGGCGTCGAGGGCGAGCACGTGGAGCGACGCACCACCCTCGGCCCGGGGCAGCCCGGTGGTGAGAAACACCCGGCCGTCAGCGACGACCGGTGACGACCAGCCGGCACCCGGGATCGGCGTGACCCATGCGACGCTGCGGCTTTCCGACCACTCGACGGGCAGGCCGCGGGCTTCGCTGCGACCCTGGCCGGTAGAGCCGCGGAACTCGGGCCATTCGGCCGTAGTGGCGGCACTTGCGGCCGCGACGGCAAGGGGAAATAGGATAAGGCGGCTGAGGGGCAACGGCGGGCGGGACATCGTGCCGCAACCGTTAAGCGGGGTCCTCGCCCCGCGCAATCCGTTCCGCGCGGAGGTAGTTGGCGCGGAAGAAGGCGGCCAACTCGGCGGCGAGACGCACCTCCTCGACCTTATTCCGGGCCGCAAGCCGCGGGCGCACGTCGGCGAGGATGCGGTCGTAGGCCACGCGGGACACATCCTGCAGCACCGCAAGCGCCGCCTCCCGGCGCGCCGGGGGCGCCTCCTGCAGGGCGCGCCACGCCCGGCGCAGCTCGACGTGGGTATCCTGGCACATCACGCGGATGACGAGCGACATCTCGCGGAAGATGCGGCCCGTCCACGCCTCGCGGTACACCAAGGGCTCCGCGATCGCGTAGGGCGCGTCCTCCGGATCGCTGCGGCGCGCGGCACCCTCGGAGTCGGTGTAGAATTCCCGCCGCACCGGCAGCCGCCGCAGGGCGAAGCGCTCGGGGCCACCCGGGGTACCCGGCCGGTAGTTCCACAGCCGCTGGCCCTCCAGAGATAGCGTGTACTCGATGAATAACCGCGCCGCCTCGGCGTGCGGCGCGCCGCGGAGCAGTCCGATGGGATCCACCGAAGCGGTCGAGCCGCCCACAGGCGAGACGTAGCCCACCCGGTCCGAACGATCCCGGCGGCGCACCGCCTCCTCCTGCTGGCGCCCGTAAAAGTCTATGCAGAGGCCGATGGCGCAGTTGCCCGCCGCGACGTCAATGGGCGGCTTCTGCGAGGTGTCGGTGAAGTAGCGCGCGTTGGCGCCGATCCGCTGCAGCAACTGTAACCCCGCCGCCCAGCCCTCCCGCACCGCCGCCGCCTCGAGGGCCGCAGCCTCCGCAACGGGCCGCTCCCGCCGCAGCGCGGTGAGGCGCCGCTGCATCTGCTGCTGGATGATGTTCTCGAAGGCCTTGGCCACGGACCCGCTCTTGGTCGGATCGGCCAGCGCCACCTCTCCCGCGAGGCGCGGATCCGCCATATCTTCCCACTGCGCCGGAACCCGGTCGAACCCGAGGCGGCGCAGGGAATCCCGGTTGAAGATCATTCCGTAGGAGCTGAGCACGGTGCCGATCCAGCGCCCCTGCGGATCCCGGAAGGTCTCGCCCGCGAAGGCCGCCGGGATCGCCTCTTCGCGGAACCACTCGGGCCGCCGCGCCGCGAGGCCCGCGTCAACCAGCCGGCCGGCCTGCGCCTGGCGCTCGAAGTCGTAGGTGCCACCGCCAAAGAAGACATCGATGCCGCAGCCGACGGACGAGGCGAGGAACGCCGCGCGCGCCTCCCGCGCCACCGCCGGCGCCTCC
>JBILWD010000442.1:0-2592 GCA_044370095.1 Opitutaceae bacterium
GCGGCTCACGGGGATGACCAGCAACCAGTCCGCCTATCCCGTCGTGCCCCCGCTCCGCCCGGGCCGCCGCTGCGGCGCGCACGGTACCTGGATTAGCGACCTGCTGCCGCACCACCAGCGCATCGCCGACGAGCTCTGCATCGTGAAGAGCCTCCACACCGAGGCGATCAACCACGACCCGGCCATCACCTTCATGAACACGGGCAACCAGCTGCCCGGCTACGCCAGCATCGGCGCGTGGGTCAGCTACGGCCTCGGCTCGGTGAACGCCAACCTTCCCGCCTTCATCGCCCTCGTTTCCCAGGGCACCGGCAAGAACCCCGGGCAACCCATCTTCTCGCGCCTCTGGGGTAGCGGCTTCCTGCCCGCCTCGCACCAAGGCGTCGGCCTCCGCCCCGGCGCCCACCCGGTCCTGCACCTGAACAATCCCCCGGGCGTCGACCGCGCCCAGCGGCGCGCCCTGCTCGACGATCTGGCCCGCCTCAACCAAGCCCACGCCGCCGAGATCGGCGATCCCGAGACCCTCGCCCGCCTCGAGGCCTACGAAATGGCCTTCCGGATGCAGACCTCCGTCCCCGAACTCACCGACCTCTCGGGCGAATCGGCCGCGACGCTCGACGCCTACGGCCCCGAGGTTCGCAAACCCGGTACCTACGCCGCCAACTGCCTCCTCGCCCGTCGCCTCCTCGAGCGCGACGTCCGCTTCGTCCAACTCTTCCACCGCGGCTGGGACCAGCACATCGCCATCGCGCGCCAGCTGCCCAACCAGTGCCGCGACGTCGACCAGCCCACCGCCGCCCTCGTGGAGGACCTCAAGCGCCGCGGGCTGCTCGAGGACACGCTGGTCCTCTTCGCCACCGAGTTCGGCCGCACGGTCTTCAGCCAAGGCAAGCTCGGTGACCCCGCGATGGGCCGCGACCACCACGGCCGCGCCTTTACGGTCTGGCTCGCGGGCGGCGGCATCAAGCCCGGCATCGAGTACGGCGCGACCGACGACTTCTGCTACAACATTACGGAGAACCCCGTCCACCTGCGGGACCTCCACGCGACGATCCTCCACTGCCTCGGGATCGACCACGCGCGGTTCACGCACCGTTTCCGCGGCCTCAACGTCCGCCTCACGGGCGTCGAGGAGGCCCGGGTGGTGAAGGAAATTCTCGCCTGACGCGCCCCGCGCGAGCCGCGCCGCTCAGCCCGCGGCCGCCGCGGCCTTGCCCTCGGAGCGCTTCACCAGTTCGTCCACCACCACGGTGGTGGTCACGTCGCAGGCGACGTTCGTCGCCGTGCGGCACATGTCGAGGATCCGGTCCACGCCGAGGATGATGCCGATGCCCGCCGGATCGATGCCGAAGGTCGCGAGCAGGCCCGCGATCAGCGGCAGCGAGCCGCCCGGGATGGCCGCCACCGCCACGGCGCTCAGCACCGACAGCAGCAGCAGCGAGAGCTGCTGGCCCACGCCGAGGTCCACGCCGAACACCTGCGCCACGAACAGCACCACGCAGCCCTCGTACAGGGCCGTGCCGCTCATATTCATGGTGGTCCCCAGTGGCAGCACGAAGCCCGCCGTGCTCGGGGTGACCTTGAGCCGCTCGGTCGCGTTCTGGAGCGCCGCCGGGAGTGCCGCCGCGCTCGAGCTGGTCGAGAAGGCCGTCACGACCACGTCCTTGATCGCCGCGAAGTACGCCCGCGGCCGCCACGAGGTCCAAATCCGCAACCATAGGGACATCGTCCCGAAGACGTGCACCGCCATCACCGCGACGCACACCAGGACGAACACTCCGAGGGCGAGGATGATGTCGAGGCCGGTGCGGACCACGACGCTGTAAATCATCGCGGGGACCGCGTACGGGGCCAGGCGCAGCGCGAAGTGCACGATGCCCGTCATGAGGTCATTGACGGTGTCGAGCGCCGCGAGGAGCCGCGCCTGCCGGTCCGGCGCGAGGCGCGTGCCGGTCGCGCCGACCAGAATGGCGAAGACGATCAGCGGCAGGACGTCGCCCAGCGAGGTGCGGCTGTTGCCCACAAAGGCCCCGAAGAGATTCCGCGGCATGAACATCTCAACAATGCCCATCGCGCTCAGGTTCGCCTGCGCCTGCTGTTGGTTGGCCGCGTGTTTTTGCGCCGCCCCACCGTAGGTCGCCATCACGGCCTCCTTGGTCTCCTTGCTGATGAAGTCGCCGGGCTGGACGACGTTCATCACGATCAGGCCCATCCCGACCGCGATCGCCATATTGAGGAAGAAGAAGAGGAAGGTGCGCCCGGCGAGCGGCCCCAGCTTCTCCGGCCGGCCTAGCTGCAGCACGCCGGAGGCAAGGGAGGCGAATACCAGCGGGATGATCACGAAGAACAGCAGCCGCAGGAATACCTGGCCGATCGGCTCAAGCACGTGCGTCGCGACCGACTGTGCCCCCGTGAGGAGGCCGGGCGCGAATTTGCCCAGGCCGATGGTGGCCGCGCCGGCGATCAGGCCGAAGACGAGGCCGCGCAGGATGCGGTTGGCGAGTTGCGGGTCGGAGGGACTGGCCATGGGGGAGGGGAGTGCGCGGACCCTGCCCCGCTCGCCGCCCAGTGTCCAACGGGAAACGTCCCGTC
>JBILWD010000015.1:0-23825 GCA_044370095.1 Opitutaceae bacterium
CAGAACGCGCACGTGATGCGCCCGCTGAACAACGATTACAACTCGCCGGCCCGCGAGACCGTGCCGAGGTACTACGCCCTCAAGCAGCCGCTCAGCTTCACCTTCACCCTGACCACCAAGCTCTGAGCCCGATGCTCCGCCACCTGCTCGCCCTGTTACTGCCGCTGGCCGCGGCCGCGGCCCCCGCCCCAAGCCCGGTCACGCTCCGCGTGGTCTGCTACAACATCCACCACGGGGAGGGCCTCGACGGCCGGCTCGATCTCGAACGCATCGCCGCGCTGATCACGGACCAGCGCGCCGACCTCGTCGCCCTCCAGGAAGTCGAACGCGGGACCCAGCGCACGCAACGCCGCGACCTCCCGGCCGAGCTCGCCCGCCTCACGGGCTTGGCCGTCCGCTTCGACCGCAACATCCCGTACCAGGGCGGCGAGTACGGGACGGCCATCCTTTCCCGCCACCCCATCCGCCGCGCGGCCCACGTCCCGTTGACGATGGTCGGACAGGGCGAGCAGCGCGGGGTCCAGCAGGTCTGGGTCGACGTGGCCGGCACCGAGGTGCTCTTCCTGAACACGCACCTCGACCACCGGCGCGAGCCCGCCGAGCGGGAGCGCAGCGTCGGCGAGATCCGGGCGCTGGTCACTGCCGCCGGCCCGGTCCCCGTGATCGTGGCGGGGGACTTCAACGCGGTTCCCGACAGCCGCGCCATCGCCACGATGCGCGAGTTCCTGACGGATGCCTGGACGGTGGCCGGCCGCGGGCCGGGCTTCACGATCCCGGTCCGCCAGCCGAACCGGCGCATCGATTACGTCTGGGTCTCCCCGCACTTCACGCCCGTCCGGATGGAAGTGCTCTCTTCAGAAGCCTCCGACCACCTGCCAATCGTGGCGGAGTTGGCGCTGCGGCCCTGAGCCGGGCTCGGGTTTGAGTGTGGCCGTGGCTGCATTGTGGCCGCGGCTGGAGCCGCGGATTCCCGACGGGAACTCCGACGGCCGCAGGCAGGGCGGCCCCGATCCGCGGCTGCAGCCGCGGCCACACCCAGACGCGCACTCAGCGGCGCACGTGCGCGAGACTCAGGTCCGGGAAGTCGCTGAACACCCCGTCCACGCGCGCCTGGTCGAAGAGTGCGGCGTGGAGCGTGGGCAGGTCCGGGCAATGCTTCGGCAGGTCGTCGCGGCGGACCGTGTACGGGTGCACCGCCAAGCCCACCGCTCGCGCCCGGGCGACGAGGTCGGTCACCTGCGCGGGCGCCCCCGCGGCCGGCCAGCTGACCACGCGTCCGAGGGCCGGACCGATGCCGTCGGCGACCCCGGCGACCGCCTTCAGCCCCGCATCCGACACGAGCCAATCGTAGTCGATACCGTCGGCGCCCGGACCGCTGCCGCCGATCAGTTGGACGAGCCGGCCCTTCCAGCCGAGTTCGCCGCGCAGGCGCCGGACCTCCTCCCACTCGAAGCACTGCAGAAAACACGGGGCCTGCTTGTCCGCGTAGCCGAACCGGGCCAGGATCGGCAGCACGACGCGACTCGGGTCGCGCCCCTGGTCGCGGTGCCAGCGGGGTGCCTTGATCTCGGGATAGATTCCCGCGACGCGGCCGGTGCTGCGATTGAGCGCCTGGAGCAGCGCCAGTTCCTCCTCCAAGGTGGGGATGCGGAGACCGGAGGGCGCGGTGGCGGTCGGATACCGAGCCGGGTACTGCGCCTCGCCCGTGCGCAGATTCATCCGCTCGCGCACCTCGAGCTGACGGATCTCCGCGAGGGTGAAATCGAGCACGTAGTGCCGGCCATCCGGCCGGGCGCGCCCGGGAAAGCGGCGCGCCACGTCAGTGACCGCGTCGAGGTAGATATCGTGGAGCACCACGGGCACGTCGTCCTTGGTCAGGACGATGTCCTGCTCGATGAAGTCCGCCCCCAGCGCGTGGGCGTGAGCCTTGGCGACCAGGGTGTGCTCCGGGAGGTACCCGCTGGAGCCGCGGTGGGCGACCACGACGGGACGCGCTGGTTGCGCGAGGGCGGCCAGGACGGAAGTCAGGAACAGGACGGTCAGGGAACGCGGGCGCATCGGGGAAAGGGTCAGGGGGCGGAGCTGGCGCTGCGGTGGCGGAGCGTGAGCGCGCTGAAGGCCATCGTGAGCACGCAGCAGACGATCATCGTGCCGAACACGCCGCCCCAGCCCCAGTGGTCGGCGATCCAGCCCACGCCGGCGCCGGCGATCGCGGAGCCGAAGACGTAGCCGAAGAAGCCGGTGAACCCGGCGGCGGTGCCCGCGGCCTTCTTCGGCACCAAGTCGAGGGCGTGCAGGCCGATGATCATGATGGGACCGTAGACGAAGAAGCCGATCGCGATCAGCGCCGCCATATCGATCCACAGCGGGCCATGGCGGTTCAGCCCGTAGACCACCAAACCAAGGAGCGTCAGGGCCATGAAGAGGATCGTCGCCGGCGCCCGGCGGCCGCGGAACACCCGGTCCGACACCCAGCCGCAGAGGATCGTCCCGGGAATGCCCGCGAACTCGAAGGCGGCCCACGCGAGGCTCGATTGCTGGAAGGAGAACTGCTTCGCCGTCTGCAGGTAGGTCGGGATCCAGTCGACGACCCCATAGCGCACGAAATACACGAAGGCGTTGGCCACCGCGATCGCCCACAGGTACCGGTTGTTCAGGACGTGGCCGAGGAAGATTTCGCGGAAGGTGAGGGTGCGCTCGTGCTCCGCCGAATACGCGGGCGGGTAGTCGTTGCGGTAGCGCTCCACCGGCGGGAGGCCGCAGCTCTGCGGGGTGTCCCGCAGCAGGAACACGATCAGGATCGCCACCAGCGCGGCCACGAGGGCCGGGAAGTGGAACTTCGCGCCCCAGTCGCCAAAGAGGACCACCCCGAGCAGCGCCAGCTTCGCGACGAGGCCGCCGCCGATGTTATGGGACACGTTCCAGAGCGAGACGATCACCCCGCGCTCCTTAGGGCTCCACCAGTGCACCATCGTCTTGCCGCACGGGGGCCAGCCCATCCCGTTGAACCACCCGTTGAGGGTCTGCAGCAAAATCATCGCGGTGAGCGAACCGTAGATGGCCGGGATGGTCCCGAACGCGAAGGTGACCCCCGCCGTCAGGAGCAACCCGAGGGTCATGAACCAGCGCGGGTTGCTCCGGTCCGACACCGAACCCATAATGAACTTCGAGACGCCGTAGGCCACGGACAGCCCGGTCATCGCTGAGCCGAGGGCCGCCTTGGTGTACTCGGGGTGTTCCTTGAGGATGTCGGGGATCGCGAGGGCGAAGTTCTTCCGCACGAGGTAGAACGCCGCGTAGCCGATGAAGATGCCGGTGAAGACCTGCCAGCGCAGGCGGCGGTACTCGGGGTCGATCCGCGCGGCGGGAAGCTCCGGGGCGGCCGGGGCGGGACGCAGGATGGAAAACATCGTGGGGAAAGGTTACCGGCCGAGCCCGGCGCGCAGCCAACCCGGCCGGTTGGTGGTGACGCTCGCGACGCCGAGGTCGATCCAGCGCCGGGCCACCCCGAGGTCGTCCACTGTCCAGACGTGCAACTCGAGGCCCGCGGCCCGGATGCGGGCGACGTCCCCGGGGGTGAGCGGCCACGTGTGCTGGAGGTCGAGCCCGGTGAAACCGGCGGCGCGGGCCTCGGCGATCACGTCGTCGATCCGCGGCGGCGCCTTGGCCTTCGGGTCGCCCGCCGCGGGCGCCTTGTACCCCATCAGGTACAGGGTGCGAAAGGCGGGCAGCACGCGCCGGATCTCGCGCAGGGTCGCAGCATTGAAGCTAATTAGGGTCACGGTCGCCGGCGTGACCCCGCACCGCGCAAGGCTGCGGGCGAGCGCGGGCACGACCTCCGGCCCAACCTTTAGTTCGACCAGCATCCGTTTGCCGGCGGGGATGCGCGTCAACTGCTCGTCGAGGGTCGGCAAGCGCTCCCCGCGGAACCGCGGGTCCTTCCACGTCCCGGCGTCGAGCGCCCGGAGCTCCGCCAGCGTCAGCTGCACGATTACGCCGGGCTGGCCTGTGGTACGCTGCGTGGTCGTGTCGTGGCAGACGATCAGCTCGCCGTCCCGCGTGAGATGGACATCCGTCTCGACGAGGTCCGCCCCTTGCGCCCACGCCAGCGTGTGGGCGGCGAGGGTGTTCTCGGGCGCGTCGTGCGAGGCGCCGCGATGGGCGACGATGTCAACGGCCGAAGCGGAGGGCACGAAGGCAAGGACCGCGAGAAGCCAGGACGGAGGGCGCATCCGCGGGGATTCAGGGCAGCTCGCGGATCCGCAGATTGCGGTACCAAACCGGCGCCTGCGCCTTGCCGTGCAATCCCTGCAGGCCGATCGGGCCCCGGCGGCTGAACTCGCGTAGGGCGATCGGGAACTTGTTGGCCGTGCCGTCGGGGTTACGCCGCGCCTCCTTCCAGTCCTCGAGGTCGACGGCATACACCTCCTCGCCGTTAAAAATCAGCGAGACCTGGCTCCCGCGGCAGGTCAGGGTGAAGCGGTTCCATTCGCCGGTCGGGCGGGCCATTCGGCGCGCGGGGGCCTTCGCGTTGTAGATGGAACCAACCTCGCCGTAGAGGGCGGAGTCGGCGCTCTCGTGCACCTGAATCTCGAGCGCGGCGAGCACCTTGCTGGTGTCGCCCGAACGGAGGAACACGCCGCTGTTGGACTCGGCGGCGACCTTGAACTCGAGATCAAGGATGAAGTCTCCGTACGGCCGCTTGGTCCAGAGGGTGTCGTGAGTCCGGGCGACGAGCATCCCCTGGTCCCAGACCCAGCTGCTGGGCTTGAGGTTGGCGTCGGCGAGGTCGGCCGCGAAGAGCGGCTGCCAGCCGGCGGTATCCGGATGGGGCTTCGGCGCGGCAGCGAGGCTGAGCGCGGAGGCGAGGAGGAGGAGCGTGAGGCGGGGCATAGGGGTCAGAAGCGTTTGGTGATTTCGAAGGTCGCCTGACGGCCGCGGGGATTGGCCGAGCCACCGGCGAAACCGTACGTTTCGTCGGCCAGCGAGGGTTCCGTGTCGAGGACGTTGTTGAGCCCGAGACGCAGCGAGAGGCCGCGGCGCCAGTCCCGGGTCTCGCGGTCGAAGCGGTAGGCGATCCACGCGTTGTGGTTGAAGACCGGGTCCACGCGCAGCACGTAGCGGGTGATGCCGTTGTCGTTGAACACCCGGATGTAGTCCGGCTGCCCGAGCGCGCGGTAGACCGGCTCCGTGGTTGCGGCCGACAGGTCGACGAAGGAGTGGAAGTAGCTGGTGAACCAGCCCGCAGACCAGCCGGCGTGGCGCCACGCGAGCGAGGCGCTGGCGCGCCAGCGGACGCGGCCGTTGCGGTCCAGCTCATTGAGCACGGGGGCCGCCGGATCACCTTGGGACTGGCGACGGATATAGCGCGTGACGTCGCTGTTGAAGGTGAAGGCGCCGAAACGGGTGCGCGGGCCGCGCCATTGGACACCGACCTCATACCCCTCGAGGTCGCGGCCGCTGAGGTTAATGTAATTGTCGATGATGCTCTCGACCTCGCCCACTGCAGCGCGCCGCGCCGCGGGATTCGTCTGCCGGGTGTTGAAGGCGGCAAAGGCCGCGCGGTCGGCGTCGGTCACAGGCTTGCGTACGACCGAGCCGTAGCCCTTGTAGCCGGCCGTGCCGGAGCCGAGGTCGATGCGGTCAATGGGCGTGCCGGCGGCGAGCGCGGCCTGCACCGCGAGGTCGAGGTAAAGCTCGTCCCGCAGCAGCGTGCCGGGGGCGCCGATGTTCTCGATCACGTCGTTCTGGTTCAGGCGGTAGTAGTCGAAATTGAGCGAGAGGCCGCGCACCGCGGGCACCTCGAGCACGAAGCCGGCGAGCCAGGTCTTGGCCTGCTCGGGCTGGAGCCGCTCGTTGCCCTGCCGGAACACCGTGCGCTGCACCGAGCCGTCGCTGGTGAGGCCGGTGACCTCGGAGCGGTAGGGATCGGAGGCGCCGATCTGGCGGCGGAGCGGGGTAATGTTGGTCTGGACGAGGTTAGGGGCGCGGAAGGATTCGGCCGCCGAGCCGCGGAGCTTAAGCCACGGGGCGGGTTTCCAGACGAGGCTGGCTTTGGGCTTGGTGGTCTGACCGTGGATCGAGAAGTGCTCGAAGCGGCCGGCGAGGGTGAGCTCAAGCGCCTCAATCAGCGGCCGACGGTTCTCGCGGGTGACGAACGGCAGGGCCGCCTCGGCGTACGCGGCGAGGATCGTCTGCCGGGCGCTGATCGGAACGTTAGAGCTGAGGGCGAGGAAGTCGTTGTCGCCCTCGCGGAGGAACGGGTACTCGGCGCCGGCGCCCGGGGGATTGCGTCCGGAGTAAACGGCGCGCTTGTCATCGTAGGTCTCGTAACGGACCTCCGCGCCCGCGGCGAATCCCGTGCGGCCGCCGCCGCCCCAGAGCCGCCCAAGGCGGCCGTTGGCCTTGAGGTCCCAGATGAACAGGCCCGTGCGGCCGAAGCGGTCCTCGTCGCCGTAGACCTCGTCCAGCACCGGCGCCGGATTGGCGAAAGGACGGTCCACCGTGATGAGGTTGTTCACGATGCGGAACGTGACGGGGAAGGGATTGAAGGCGGTCTGGTCGGTGCGGGCGAGGGCGCGGCGGAGTTTGGATTCGCGGACTTGGAAGCGCTCGTACTCGTGCGACTGGGCGCCGGAGGCGACCAGCGCGCTCTCCCACTCCCACGAGTCGCCGAGGCGGCCGCGGAGGCCGCCGAGCACGCGCCAAGCGTAGCTCCAGACCTCAGTGACGCGGGCGTTGAAGCCTTGTCCGGCGACGTCGGCGTTCTGTCCCGGGGAAATCCCGGTCCAGAGCGATACGTCAGCGGGCTGGCCGGTCAGGCGGGGGGTGCCGTCGGCGTTGGGCGCCCCGGTCGGGTGGTAGAAGCGCACGCCAAACGGGTTCCACGGATTGGCCGCGGGCAGGTAGATACCCGGGTCGTCGGTGTTCTTGAAATTAACAGGCTCGCGGCCGGTACGGCTGTAGGCGCGGTAGAAGAGAAGGTCGCCGAAGAAATCGATGCGGTCGGTGAGGGGCCGGTCGACAAAGGTGGCGAACTGCACCCGGTCGGTCGCGGGCACGAGGATCTTCCACTTGTTCCAGTTCGCGTAGGTGGCGTTCTCCGGGCTGTCGATGTTCTTGGAGAGGGAGGTCTGCTTGAAGCTAACGCCGGCCGGGCTGGGCCAGAGATAGAACATCCCGTCGGCGGCGAGGCTGGCGACGCCAGCTGGCGGGGTGGTGGCGGTGGTGATGCCGACGTTGCCCGTGGGGCGGGAGCCGACGAAGGTACGGAAGTCGGGCTGAATGAGGCCGCGCTGCCACTGGCCCCACTGGTTCACGTTGTTGGTGTTGGCGAAGTCGTTGTCGCGGACGGTCGTGCCATTGGCGTCAACGAGGGGCTGGCCGTTCCACGGCGCCGGCAGGTTGCGGCCGAGGCGCAGGTCGAACTGCCGGGCGAAGCGGCGCTGCGACGCGGCGAGGGCGTCGCGGTGGAAGTAATCCAGCGAGTAAGAGACGTGGAGGCGGCCCGACTTGAAGCCGGCGCTGTAGGTTGCACCCGCCTCGTTAGCCCCGCCGTGCTCAGTCATCGAGCCGCGGAGGGTGAGCTGACGGCCGGTGTAGGTGCGAGACACGCGGTTATTGATAACGCCCGCGGCGGCATCCGAACCATAGATGGCGGAGGCGCCGTCGCGCAGCACCTCGACGCGCTCGATCAGGGCGCGCGGCACGGTGTTGATGTTCACCGCGAGGGAAGGCACGCCGTTCTCCGCCATCGAGATCGGATGGGGCACCAAGCGGCGGCCGTTGAGCAGCGTCAGGGTGCTGCCGGAACCGATGCCGCGGAGGTCGACGGAGGCGACATCACCGCGGGCCAGCTGCGGGCCATTATTGATCTCGGTAATCGCCGAGGGCTCGGCCACACCGAGAGTCTCGAACAGCTCCGCCATCGTGGCGGCGCCGCGGGCCTCCAGATCCAACGGCTCCAGGACGGTCACCGGCAGGGCGGTCTCCGCATCGGTGCGGCGGATGTTGGAGCCGGTAACCACGAAGGCCTCCAGACGGACCGACTCGGCCGCCGGTTCAGGGGCGCGGGGCGCCGGAGCCACCTGAGCCGGGAGCGCGCTCGCGGCGGCCAGCAGGAAGACGGGAAGGGGTCGCGGCAGGGTTCGCATGCGCCCCTGATCCCGGGATTTTCCGGCTGCGGCGCGAGTCTAAACCGCGCCAGTCACGCGACCGTCACCCAGCCGCGCTCAACCGCCCTTCTCGCGCTTCTTCTTGGCGGTGGGGCTGGTGCCCGAGCCTTCGGGGATGTCGTAGGTCCAGGGCATCACGCCGACGCGGTCGGCCCAGACCTGCCACTGGGCAGCCATCGCGCGGACGCGCTCGGGGTGCGCGGCGGCGAGATTGCGGGACTCGGTGCGGTCGCGGTCGATGTCATACAGCTCCCAAGCGGTTCCGTGCTTGGCGACGAGTTTCCATTGGCCAAGGCGCATCGCCTTGTTGCCCTCGTGCTCCCAGAAGAGCGGGCGCGGCGCGGGCGCAGCGGCGGGGTCGAAGAACCAGGGACGGAGGCTACGGCCCTCCAGGGGGATGATGTCCTCGCCGGCGTGGCGCTTGGGGTACGAGGCCCCGGCGACGTCGAGTGCGGTGCCCATCAGGTCGATTAGGTGGGAGGGCTCGTGGACCAAGCGGCCGGCAACGCCCGCGGACCGCATCAGGGCAGGCCAATGGGCGATGAGCGGCGAGGAGATGCCGCCCTCGTGGACCCAGTGCTTGTACTCGCGGAACGGGGTGTTGCTGACGTTCGCCCAGCCGCGGCCGTAGGCGATGTAGGTGTCGGGCCCACCCGGGAGCACGCCGTAGCCCACGCGCATCGGCCAGCCGTCGCGGGACTGCGCGGGCCGGTTGGTGAGCAGGAGGGTTTCCGGCGGCACCGGCGGGAGGCTCGGCCGGGCAGCGCGGGGCTTCCCCTCCCCCGTCCGGCCGTTGGTCTCGGCGCAGCCGCCGTTGTCGTGCAGAAAGAGGATGAGGGTCTGGTCGAGCTGGCCCTGCGCGCGGAGCTCGGCGACCAAGCGGCCGATGCCCTGGTCCATTACCTCGATCATCGCCGCGTAGACCTCCATTCCGCGGGCTTCGAAGACGCGGTCCTTAACCTGGGCGAAATCCTCCGCGGCCGGGCTAATCCCCCACTCCGGTCGGACGACCCCGAGGCGCTGTTGGCGCTCCCAGCGGGCGGCGCGGATGGGCGCGTAGCCTTGGTCGTACTTGCCGCGGTGCCGGGCGATGTCGGCCTCGCGGGCGTGCATCGGCCAGTGCGGCGCGGTGTACGCCACATACATAAAGAACGGCTTCCCAACGTGGTCGCGCGCGTGTTCGCGGACGAAGCGGACGGCGTGGTCGCTGATCGCATCGGTGTAGTAATACTCGGCCGGCTTGTACTCCGGGTCGTTGAACGCCGAGATGAAGGTCTCGTCCCGCATTAAGGCGCTCGGGTCCCAGAAGCTGCCCGAGCCGTGGATAGTACCGTAGAAGCGGTCGAACCCGCGCTTGAGCGGCCAGTTCTGATTGCGCTCGCGCATCCGTTCCACCGGGCGGCCCGGGGTCACGTGCCACTTGCCCACCATATAGTTCCGGTAGCCGGCCGGCCGGAGCGCCTCCGCGATGGTCACGCCGCGGCGGGACAGTTCCCCTTGGTAGGCCGGCGTGCCGAGATCCTCGACCATGTGCCCGATGCCCGCCTGGTGGGGGTAGAGGCCCGTGAGCAGCGAGGCCCGCGTGGGGCAGCAGCGCGCGCCGTTGTAGAACTGCGTGAAGCGCAGCCCGCCCGCGGCAAGGGCGTCGAGGTTCGGCGTCGGGATCTCGCCCCCGTAGGAGCCGAGGTCGGAGTAGCCCATATCGTCAGACATAATCACGATCACGTTGGGCCGGGGAGCCGCGGCGGGCGCGGCGAGCGCGGGAGCGGCAAGCAGACTCGGCAGGAGGCAAAGCAGCGGGGTCAGGAGGGGGAGGCGCATACGGGGAGGGCGGCGCAGGGGGCCGGCGGGGCGAGGGGAAGCAGAAGCCGCGGCGTGGCTCCAGCCGAAACTCGCCACCATCTCCCGCCTTGCCGGTTCCCGGGGCACCGTCCACGTTCGCGCCCAGTTCAATGGCCTTCCCTCCTCCTCCCCCCGTGCTCGGCCGGCGCCACCTCGCGGCCGCGGACCTCGGGCAGAACCCGGCTGAGGCGCTGCTCACGCTCTATGCTTGGATGCAGCTCGCCCGCGCTGCCGATAACCGCATCCTCGACCTCTTCCGGCAGGGTCTCATCCGCGGCACGGTCACCGGCGGCCAAGGCAACGAATCCCTCATCGTCCCGCTCGCGCTGCTGGCGGACAAGGCCACGGACGTCATCTCCTTCACTCACCGCGACCTCGGCGGGCACCTAGTCTGGAGTGGTCACCTCTGCGACCACCTCAACCAATACTTCGCCAACGCCGGTAGCCCGACCAAGGCCCGCGAGGGCAACATCCACCACGGCGACCCGGCGCGGCGGTCACTGCCGATGATCAGCCACCTCGGTGCGATGCTCTCCAACGTGGCCGGCGCTACCGATTCCCAACGGCGCCTTGGACGCCCGGCCGTCGGCTTCGCCTCCTTCGGCGACGGCAGCTCCAGCACCGGGGACGTCCACGAGACGATGAACCTGGCGGCCCTGCTCGGGCTGCCGATCCTGTTCGTCATCCAAAATAACGGCTACGCCTACTCCACCCCGACCGACGAGCAATTCGCGGCGGGCACCGAGCTCTGGCGCCGCGCCGCGGGCTACGGCATCGAGGCCGCGCGCCTCGACACCACCGGGGACGTCCTAGAGACCGCCCGCGTCCTCGCCGCCGCAGTGGAGCGAGTGCGGACGACCGGACGGCCCTACCTCCTAGAGGCGTCGGTGCTGCGCCTGCGCGGCCACGCCGCCTACGACACCTGCGACTACCTGCGCCCCGGGGAGGCGGAGGGTTTCGTCGCTCGCGACCCCCTGCCCCGCCTGCGCGCCCGCCTCGCCGCCGAGCTGCCCGCCGGCCGGATCGAGGCGGTCGACGCCGAGCTGGGCGCCTTCCTCGAGGCCAGCGTGCGCGTCGCTCTCGCCACGCCCCGGCCCGATCCCGCGGGGATGGCGGATGACGTCTTCGCCCCGGCCTCCGCTCCGCTGCCGTGGCAACCCTCCGTCCCCGCGCCCGCCACCGCGGGGGGCGCCCCCGCCGAACCGGCCGGCCCGCAGTCGCTCAACCTCGCCCAGGCGCTCAACGCCGGTCTGCGCAAGATCCTCCGCGAGCGCCCGGAATCACTCGTGCTCGGCCAGGATATCGGGACCTACGGCGGCGCGTTCAAAGTGACCGACGGCCTGCTGCGCGAGTTCGGCCGGCCCCGGGTGTTCAATACGCCCCTCGCGGAGAGCGCCTGCACCGGGTACGCGATCGGCCTCGCCCTCAACGGCCACCGCCCGATCGAGGAGTTCCAGTTCGCCGACTTCGCCACCGAGGCCGCCACCCAGATCACCCTCAACGCGGCGACGATGCGCTTCCGCTCCGGCGCGGCCTGCCCGCTGGTCCTCCGCCTGCCCTGCGGCGGCGGCCTCACCTTCGGTTCCTTCCACTCGCAGGAACTGGAATCCTTCTTCCTCTCGATGCCGGGGCTAAAGGCGCTCTACCCCAGCAACCCACAGGACGCATTCAACGCACTGCTCGCGGCCTACGAAGACGACAACCCCGTGCTGCTGCTTGAGCACAAGGGCCTCTACCGCCGCGGCCGCGCCCCGGTCGCGTGGGATCCCGCCTACCGCGAGGTGTGGTCGCCGCGGAAGGTGCGCGCGGGCGACTTTGCCACGCTGGTCGCCTACGGCGAGATGGTGCACGTGGCCGAGGAGGCGGCCGCCTACTTCGCCGCCGAATACGACCTCGGCTTCGAAATCTTCGACCTGCGCGCGCTCGCGCCGCTCCGGCTCGATGCGATCCGCGCCTCCCTCGCCCGCACCGGCCGGCTGGTCGTGCTGCACGAGGGCCGCCGCACCCACGGGTTCGGCGCGGAGCTCGTCGCGCGGCTCACCGAGGAGGAGTTCCGCGCCCTGAAGGCGCCACCGCTGCGCCTCGCCGCGCTCGACCTGCCGGTGCCCTTCGCGCCCGAGCTGGAGCAGGCCTTCCGCCCCGGCCGCGACTCCGTCATCGAGCGCCTCACCGCTTGGATCGGCTGAACCGACGCCGCCGATGCCCCGCCGTCACTCCCAGCCCGACTGGTCCCGCGTCCGCCTCCTCGCGATGGATGTCGACGGCGTGCTGACCGACGGGACCGTGCTGATCCTCGCGGCCGGCGGCGAGGGGAAGTCGTTCTCTATCTTGGACGGCCACGGACTGCGGCTGCTGGAGCGGGCCGGCGTCGTCACAGCCTGGATTAGTGGCCGGGCCTCGGAGGCCACCACGCGGCGCGCCCGCGAGCTCCAAATCCCGCATTTGTTCCAGGGCCGGCTGGACAAGCGCACCGTGCTGGCGGACCTCGCGGGCCGTCTCGGACTTACGGCGGCCGATTGCGCCTACATCGGCGATGACGAGATCGACGTGGAGGCGCTGCGCTGGGCGGGCATCGGCATCGCGCCTGCAGCGGCGATGCCCGCCGCGCTCGCGGCCGCCGCCTATGTCCCCGCGCGGCCCGCCGGCCACGGCGCGGTGCGCGAGGTCTGCGACCTGATCCTCGCCGCGCGTCAGGCGCGGCCCACGCCCCGTACCCGGCGCGTTCCCGCGCCCCGCGCCCGATGAACCTCCGCCGCGCCTGGCTCCTTCCCCTCGCGGGCCTCCTCCCCGCCGCGGAGCCCATCCCGGCTGCGGGGAAGGCAACCGCGCCGCCCGCGGCCCCCGCCCCCGCCGCCGCAACCTCCGCGCCGGTCGCGGCGCCCGCGCTGCCGGATTCCCCCGCGGTCAACTGGGTGCTGCCCATCTTCAGCGACCAAGAGGGCCACCGGCTAATGAAGCTACAGGGTACCGAGGTGCGCCCGATCGACGGGCGCGTCGCGATCACCAACCTGATGATCACGACCTTCACCGGCGACGCGCGCGCCACGGTGGACAGCATTCTGCTCAGCCCGCGCGCCGTCTTCTCGCCCAAGGAGCACACCGCCCGCGGGGAGCAGACCGTGCGCTTCATTCAGGACGACGTGGAGGTGACGGGCACGCGGTGGGCTTACGATCACGCCGCGAAAAAGGTTTCGCTGGAGGGCGACGTGCGCGTCACGTTCCGCGCCCGGATCACCGACATCCTGCGATGAAACTCCGTGGCCTCGCCTGCCTCCTCCTTGCCCTGCGCGCCGCCCTGCCCGGCGCCAGTCCAGCCGCGCCCGCCCCTGCGGCGCCGCTGCCGCCGACGACCATTGAGAGCGGCGCCCTCGAGCTCTTCAGCACCGAGAAGGAGACCACTTTCACCTACAGCCGCGGCGTGCGCATCACCGCCACCAACCTCGTCCTGACCTGCGACCACCTCGTGGTCATCGCGCGCCGTTCCGGCGACCCGGCCGCGCTCGTCGGCCGCCAAGAGAAGCTCAAGTCGCTCGTCGCCTCGGGCAACGTGCGCCTCGTCCAGGACGACCGCGAAGCGACCGCCGACCGCGCCGAGGTATTCCCGGACGACGACCGCGTGATCCTGACCGGCAACCCGGTAGTCCGCAGCGTGAAGGACGGCTGGGAGCAGCGCGGGCCGCGGATGGAGCTCCTGCGCGGCGAGCGACGCGCGGTGATCCGCGGCGAGGGTGCGGAGCGGCCGCGCACGGTCCTGCCGGCCCTGAAGGATCTCGGTTACGACAAAGTCCCCGAGCGACGCCCCGGACCCGGGAACCTGCCCGCAGCGCCCGGTTCCCCCGTGCCGGCCACGCCGCCGTCCCGATGAACGCACCCGTCGAACTCGCGACAGAGGGCCTCGTCAAGGCCTTCGGTCCCCGCAACGTGGTCAACGGGGTCAGCCTGCGCTTCCGCGCGGGCGAGGTCGTCGGCCTGCTCGGGCCCAACGGCGCGGGCAAGACCACCACGTTTTATATGATGGTGGGGCTGATCCCGCCGACCCGCGGCACCGTGCGCCTCGGCGGGCTGGACCTCACGCGCCTGCGGATGCACGAGCGCGCCCGCCACGGGCTGGGTTACCTGCCGCAGGAGGCCTCCGTGTTTCGCAAGCTCACCGTCGAGGAGAACATCCTCGCCATCGTGGAGGCAGTCGGCATCCCCCGCCGCGAGCGTACCGCCGCGGTGCAGGCCCACCTCGACGAGCTACACCTCGGGCCCGTGGCCCGCCAGAAGGCCTTCACCCTCTCGGGCGGCGAGCGCCGCCGCCTCGAGATCGCCCGCGCGCTGGTCTCCAAGCCGCAGTTCCTACTGATGGACGAGCCCTTCGCGGCCATCGACCCGATCTCCGTCGCCGAGGTGCAGAAGATCATCCTGCAACTGCGCGACCGCGGCATCGGCGTGGTCATCACCGACCACAACGTGCGGGAGACGCTCCGCATCGTGGACCGCGCGTACCTCATCCACGAGGGCCGCGTGCTCACCGAGGGCACCGGCGACTTCTTGATCCACGACGCCCAAGCCCGGAAATTCTACCTCGGCGAAGGCTTCAACCTCTGAGTCCCCTATGCAGAAATCCGTCCACGGGATCACGGTCGCCCACTTCTTCGAGACGTACCGCGAGAAGCTGAAGCTCGAGCTGCTGGTGGGCGCCGAGGGCCTCCACCGGCTCATCCTCGAAGGGACCGTCAACCGGCCGGCCCTCGCCCTGACCGGGTTTTTCAAGTATTTCGCGCACAAACGCATCCAGATGTTCGGCGCGGCGGAGATGACTTACTTGAAGACCCTCTCGCACCCTCGCCAGGTGGAGGTGCTCGAGCAGATGGTCCGCCGCGGCATCCCCTGCCTCGTCCTCACCCGGAACTACCAACCGACCCCCGCGCTCCGCAGCGTCGCCGCCCGGATGAAGCTGCCGCTCCTGCGCAGCCCCATCATCACCAAGAACTGGGTCAACCTCGCCACGCTCGCGGTCGACAACGAGTTCGCGCCCCAGGGATCGGAACACGCCACCACCCTCGACGTGCGCGGCATCGGCGTGATGCTCCGCGGCGACTCGGGCATCGGCAAGAGCGAGTGCGCCCTCGCCCTGATCGAGCGCGGCCACTCGCTGGTCGCCGACGACCTCACGATCATCCGCCTGCTCGACGAGCGCGAGCTGATGGCCTCCAGCCGCCCGCTCAACCGAGGTTATATGGAGTGCCGCGGCATCGGCATCATTAACATCGCCGAGATGTTCGGCGTGAAGTCCGTCCGCCGCGAGAAGCGCATCGATCTCGTCGTCACCCTGCGCGAGTGGACCCCCGAGGTGGTCGAGGAGCGGACCGGGCTCGAGGAAAACTTCTACCGCGTCCTCGGGATGGATGTCGCCCACATCGAGCTCTACGTGCGCCCCGGCCGCGACATCGCCCGGCTGGTCGAGGTCGCCGCCCTCACCCACGCACTGAAGTTGATGGGCCACGACCCCGCGAAGGACTTCAACGACCGTCTCATCGCCTTTATGCGCGACCAGTCGCGGCAGCCCGCGCCCACGCGCATCAAGCCCGTCGTACGCCCCCACCAAGGCGCCTGAAGCTCCGGCCAGACCAGGCCCGGCCGCACTCGGGGCTCGCCCGCCCCGCCCGCCCTCGTACCGTCCCGAGCGATGCCCAACCCTCCCGCCCGTCCCGACGGCCGCGCCGCCGACCAGCTGCGCGCCGTCTCCTTTACCGCCGACTTCGCCCCGCACGCCACGGGCTCCGTCCTCGTCAGCTTCGGCCAGACGCGCGTCATCTGCGCCGCCACCATCGAGCCGGGCGTCCCCCTCTGGATGAAGCAACAGAAGGTCCCCGGGGGCTGGCTCACCGCCGAGTACTCGATGCTCCCCTACTCGACCCACGAGCGGAAAGCGCGCGACATCTCCCGCGGCAAGCTCGACGGCCGCACCGTCGAGATCCAGCGCCTCATCGGCCGCTCCCTCCGCGCCGTGATCGACCTCGGGAAACTCGGCGCCAACACGCTCTGGCTCGACTGCGACGTCCTCCAAGCCGACGGCGGCACCCGCACTGCCGCCATCACCGGCGCCTACGTCGCCGCCCGCCTCGCCGTGCAGCGCCTGCTCGACGAGAAACGCCTCGCCGAGAACCCCCTCACCGACTCCGTCGCCGCCGTGAGCGTCGGCCTCTGCGCCGGCCAAGAGGTACTCGACCTCGCTTACCTCGAAGACAAAGACGCCGCGGTAGACTTCAACGTGGTCGCCACCGGCCGCGGCCAGTTCGTCGAGGTGCAGGGCTCGGGCGAGGAGGCCACCTTCTCGCCCGAACAACTGGCCAGCCTGATCACGCTGGCCCAGCGGGGCCTGCGCGACGTCAGCCGCGTCCAGACCGCCTTCCTCACGCAGCGGCTGCTCGCCGCCCCGGCGCGCGCCGCCGGCCCCGCCTGAAATTTTCAGGAAAGTTCATTTTGACTCGCGAGGTGGGCCGCGAACGCTCCGGTAGACCCCTATGCCTGACGTCCGTCTGCCCGCCTTCCGCGCGGTCCTGCATCCCGCCTCCCCCTCCCCCGGCGAAGTCGCCGCCGCCACCGAGCTGGCGCGCCTCGCGGGCCTGACGCCCTCGGCTGCAACCGCGCCCGGCGGCGGGCTGGCAGTCGCCCTCGCCTCGCGCGGTTGGCACTCGGCCGGGCAGCTGCCGGCCGGCGCCGCGGAACAGGCCGGCTGGATCTGGCTGCGGTGCGGGGACGACGGCACGGGCGAGATTGTCGCGACGCACGGGGCGTTCCTCTTCTCGGCGGTGCGGCTACTCGCACGCGGCATCGGCGACTTCACGCGGGAGCGGCTGGCGGCGGGGATTTTCCTACCCGCGTCGTTCCCGTGGCACCGGCCGCACTGGGACGCCTGCTACACGCAGTACTGGCGCTCGGCGCGCGGGTTTGACCCGGAGCAGTACGTCGCCGCGCTCGCGGAGGCGGGCTTCACTCACTGCGAGGTGAACGGGCTGCAGGCGCACTTCCCCCACGAGGATCTCGTCGCGAACGAGTACTACCCGCAGTTCTATTCCTATCAGCCGGGCTTCAACCACTTCGTGGGGACGGAGCTGACCAAGGGCCTTTGGCCCGCGATGTACCTCGACGCGAACCTCGAGCACCTGCGCAAGCTGGCCGCCACGGGCCGGCGCTACGGGCTGCGGCCGGGCGTCTGTATGTTCGAACCGCGGACCTTCCCCGAGCGGTTCTTCCAGAAATACCCGACCCTGCGCGGCGCGCGCGTCGATCATCCGTTCCGCTCGCGGCTCCCCCGTTACACCCTGGCGCAGGACCACCCGATCACGCAGCGGCACTTCCGCGAAGCGCTTCAGGCGCTGATCCGCCAGGTCCCTGACCTCTCGTATATGTCCCTCTGGACGAACGACAGCGGCGCGGGCTTCGAGCACTCGGCCTCCCTGTACGTCGGCCGCAACGGCGGGCCCTACCTGATCCGCGAGTGGCGCAACCACGACAAGGTAGCCGAGGCGTCGGGCCAGAGCATCAGCCGGTTCCTCCGCAACCTGCGCGCGGCCGCGGAGCCGCTTAACCCGGACTTCGACGTCATCCTCCGCCTAGAGCCGTTCAAGATGGAGCACGACCACATCAAGGCCGGGATGGGACCGCACGTCACCTACGAGGCGCCCTCCCTGCTGGTCCGCGGCTACTCCCTGCCCTACCCGCACCCGAAGTATCCCGAGAACATGGGCGTGGCGGGCAGCATCTTCCACGCGACGATGGATCCCGCCGAGGCCGAGGTGCTCCGCGCCGGCCGCGCGCAGGGCATCGAGCCCGTGCTGCAGTACTCCGCAAGCGGGGTGATGAACCACGAACCGCTGATCGGGGTGCCGTTCCCCCGGCTGCTGCACGCCAAGCTCCTCGCCGCGCGCGAGACGGGCATCACCCGCCTCAGCGCCCTCGGCGGGCTGGCCAACACCACCCGCACCCCCTACTGGCCCAACCCGATCGCCCTACAGGCTGCGCAATTCCTGCCGGACCGGCCGATCGGGGACGTCCTGCGTGACTACGCCGCCGGCCTCGTTGGCGCCGCCGATGCCCCCGCGCTCGTCACGGCGTGGGATGACTTCGAGGGCGCGCTGGTCTGGCAGCCGTTCATCCCGCTCTTCTGCGTCTTCGGCTTCTGCTGGCAGCGCACGTGGGACCGCCCCTTCGTCCCGGACCTCGAGGCCGTGCCCGCCGCGGAACGCGAGTACTACGAGCGCCACGGGTGCTTCCAGTTCAACAACCCCGGGTTAAACGACCTCGGCAAGGACGTGCTGTTCGATCTCATCACGCGCGAGACGGGCGCCAAGATGGCGGCGGATATGGACCGCGAGCTGCTGCCCCGGCTCCACACGCTCATCGCGCGCCTCGCGGTACTCGCCCCGCGCCACGCCGCGTTCGCCGACCTCCACGACCGCGCCCGCGCCTACCTCCACTGGAGCACTACGATGCGCAACGTGTGCGCCTGGTGCGAGAACGTCTACGGTTACCTCGACCCGAAGTCCGACGCCGCCACCCGCGACGCCTGCACGCGGCGCCTGCAGGCCGCGATCGACCTCGAACTCGAGAATACCCGCGGCCTGCTCGAGCTTTTTGAGGCCGGCCGCACCGAGGTGATGGCCGTCTCCGGCATCGCCGAAAACACATTCTTCTACGGGGAGAACCTCGTTGAACACCTCCGCACGAAGCTCCGCCTCACGGCGGCGTACCGGCATCACCCGCCGCGCATCGACCGCGACATCTTCTGGCGGCCCGCCCCTGGCACGCACTGGCCCGAGGGCTGGTCCGCCTCCACCTAAACCCCCGCCACTGCCCTCCCGCCATGGCCACCCTGACCGCGCTCCCGCCGCTCCAGTCTTACGGCCATCCGCTCGAATCCGGCGCCGACGAGCTGGGGCTCCTCCGCGACTCCCGCGAAGCCGCCGAGGACTTCCCGGAACTGCGCCGCCGTTTCGCCGAGGACGGCTACCTGTACTTGCCCGGCTACCTCGACCGCGGGGAGGTCCTCGGCGCCCGCGCCAGCCTGCTCGACCGGCTCGCTGCGGCGGACGTCTTGGATCCAGCCCAGCCCACCTTCGAGGGAGTCTGCCGGCCGGGCGCGGGCTACGTCTTCAAGCCCGAGATCACCGAGGGGAATCCGGAAGTGCAGCGCCTGCTTTACTCCGGAAAACTGCCCGACTTCTACCGCCGGTTCTACGGCGAAGAGGTCCGGCACTACGATTATACTTGGCTCCGCGCGGTCGGCCCCGGCAAGGGCACCAACCCTCACTGCGACCTGCCCTATATGGGCCGCGGTACCCACGGCCATATGACCTGCTGGCTACCCTACGGGGACATTTCCTACGAGCTCGGCGGCCTAATGGTGCTCGAAGGCTCGCACCGCCGGATGGATTTGCTGCGGAACTACGTCTACCGCGACGTCGACACCTTCTGCGAGAACCGGCCCGCCGAGGCGGCCGACGCTCGCGCGGGCCGCTGGACCTTCAGCGGGACCCTCTCGCACAATCCACCCGTGCTGCGCCGAAAGTTTGGCGGCCGTTGGCTCACCACGGAGTACAAGGCCGGGGACTTCCTCACCTTTGGGATGTTCTTGGTGCACGCCTCCCTCGACAACCGCACCGCTAACCGGCTCCGCCTCTCCAGCGACTGCCGCTACCAGCGCGCCAGCGAGCCCGTCGATGACCGCTGGGTCGGCCCCCAGCCCCCCGGACACGGCACCGCCGGCAAGCGCGGCCGCGTCTGCTGAAACGTTCCTCCGCCGCCCAGCGTCCCCTTACCCCATGACCAAGATCTACCGCGCCGTCCTCGCCGGCACCGGCGGCATCGCCGACGCCCACGTCCGTGCCGTCGACTCCACGCGCGGCCGCGTCGAACTCGTGGCCGCGATGGATGTCGACGCCGCGCGACTCCGCGCTTTCGGCGAACGCCACCCCGGCCGCCGCCTTTTCGCCGACTACGGGGAGATGATCCGGGAGACGCGGCCCGACCTCGTGATCATCGCCACCCCCCCCGCCACCCACGTGCCGATGGCCGTGGCCGCAATGGAGGCGGGGGCGCACGTCTGGAGTGAGAAGCCCCTCTGCGGCTCCCTCGCCGAGCTGGACGTCCTCGCCGCCGCCGAGCGCCGCACCGGCCGCCAGATCTCCTGCGTCTTTCAGATGCGCTTCGCGTCGTCTACCGCCCACCTCCGCGCGCTCGCCGCGGCTGGGCGGCTCGGCCGCCCCCTGGTCGCCGTCTGCAATACCCTCTGGTACCGCGATGCCTCCTACTACGCCGTCCCGTGGCGCGGCACGTGGCAGAGCGAGTTCGGTGGGCCCACGATGGGCCTGGGGATCCACGCGATGGATCACCTGCTGCACCTCTTGGGTCCGTGGGCCGAGGTCCGCGCCACCGCCGCGACCCTCGACCGCGCGATCGAGGTCGAAGACGTTTCCGCCGCGCTGATCACCTTCGCCAATCGCGCGATTGCCACGGTGACCAACAGCGCGCTCAGCCCCCGCCAAGAAACCTACGTGCGCCTCGACTTCCAACAGGCGACGGTCGAGCTGACCCACCTCTACGGCTACACGAAGGATCACTGGCGCTTCACGCCCGCGCCGGGCGCACCCGCTGAGCTCGCGGCCGCCTGGGCGGATTTCCCGCCCGACGTCGGTTCCACCCACGAGGCGCAACTCGCGGATCTGCTCGTCCACCTCGACGCTGGCACCCGTCCCCACACCGCCCTCGAGGGCGTCCGCCCCACCCTCGAGTTGCTCAGCGCCATCTACAAATCCGCGTTCACCGGCGAGGTCGTCCGCGCGGGTTCCATCTTGCCCGGCGACCGGTTCCACGCCGCGGTCAACGGCGGCGGCCCCCGCCCCGCCCGCTGAAGCCCCTTTCCCCTCCCCGCCGATGTCTCCCGCCCGCCTGCTCGCGCTCGCCCTCCTACTCGTTTCCCCCGTCGCCGCTCAGGGCACGTACCCCGGACTGCGCCAGATCCTCACCGAGACCGAGTGGAAACGCGCCGGCCTCGACCGGCTCACGCCCGACCAGCTCGGCGTGATCGACGCCGCCCTGATCCGCTTCCAGTTGGCCGAGGCACGCGGTGCCAATCCGTCGGTGGAATCTCTCGAGCCGCCGCCGGGCGTCTCTCCCGCAGAGGCCACCATTCACCGCGCCCGCGCTTGGGACCGCTTCGGCCTCGACCGCCTTCGCGGCGATTGGCGTAGCCACCCACCGATGAAGGCCAAGGTCACTTCCTGGCAGGGCAGCAACAAGTTCGCGCTCGACCTCGGGCAGGTCTGGGAAGGCCTCGAGTCGATCCCGTGGGATCTCCTCGGCCAAGAAATCCTGATCGAGCCGCGCCCGCTCAACGGCTACGCCCTCAAGATCGGCCCCGAATCGATGGCCGTGCGCGTCCGCCGCGTGCGCTAAGCCGCCCGATGCTCACCCTCACCGACGCCAGGCTGCGGGTGGAGGTGCTCGATCCCGAGGCGGCGGCCGAGTTGCCGCTCCAGGGCCTGCGTTTCTGCCGCGGCGGATACGTCTGGCAGGTTCACGACGAGCGGCTGGGCCCGCTGCTCTCCGGCCCCGAGTACCCCGCGCCCGCGCCGGTCCCATTCAACGGCCAGGGTCTGCCGGAATCCTTCCGCCACCGCACGCGCGACGGCCGTCCCCTAACTTGGCGCGGCGGCGAGGGCCTCGCGCCCGGCATCGGCCGCCTCGGCCTCGATGCCCGCGGAGAACCCATCCTCGTCGCGCCCTGCGCGTGGACGATCACCCGCCTACCCGGCCAGCTGGTGTTCCAGACCCGCGACGCAGGCGCCGGCCTGGCCTATGAGCTGGCGCGGCAGCTAGAGCTACGGGACCGCACCCTCTTTTCGCGCACCCAGCTGACCAACACCGGCCCGGGCGCGCTTCGGCTGCAGTGGTTCGCACATCCGTTCTGGCCGCTGCGCGACGGCGAGGCCCGGGTGCGGCTGCCCGCCGGCACCCGCCTCGCAGAGAATCCCGGCTTCGTCGTCGACGCCGCCGGTACGCTCGCCTTCCGCCGGCCATTCCGCACTGCCGACGACCAGCAGTTCGCGCTGCTCGAACTCGCGCCCGGCCGGCCGCTCGCCCTCACGCTCGATCACCCCGCAATCCCTCGCGTGGAGTTCGGCGCCAGCTTTGCGCCCGACGAGTGCCCCGTGTGGGCCAACGCCCGCACCCTCTCGGTCGAACCCTACCTCACGCTGGACCTCGCGCCCGGCGAGACCCGGCACTGGGAGCTCCGGCACGCCTTCCCTGCCGCCTAACCCCGAATCCCGATGAAACCGCTCCGCCACTTGACCCAACTCGTCTTCGCGCTCGCCGTCCTCGCCCCGCTCTTCGCCGCGAACGCGCCCGCCTCGCGGCCGAACGTGATCTATTTCCTCGCAGACGACCTCGGCTGGACGGACGTCGGCTGGCACGGCGGGGACATCGCGACACCGAACCTCGATCGGCTCGCCGCCGCCGGTGCCAAGCTGGAGCAGTTCTACGTCTTGCCCGTCTGCTCGCCGACGCGGGCCGCCTTCCTCACCGGCCGATACCCGATCCGCCACGGCTTGCAGATCGGCGTCGTCCGCCCGTGGGCCCAGTACGGGCTGCCGCTGGAGGAGACCACCCTCGCGCAAGCGCTCGGCGGCGCCGGCTACGCCACCGCCATCGCCGGTAAATGGCACCTCGGGCACTTCCAGCCCGAATACCTGCCCACCCGGCGCGGCTTTCAGTCCCAGTACGGCCACTACAACGGTGCCCTCGACTACTTCACCCACCAGCGGGACGGTGGGCACGACTGGCACCGCGACGACCGCGAAAGCCGCGACGCGGGTTACACCACGGTCCTCGTCGGCGACGAGGCCGTGCGCGTGGTCGAGCAGGCCGATCCCGCGCGTCCGTTCTTCCTCTACGTCCCGTTCAACGCCCCGCACACGCCGCTGCAGGCCCCGGAGGAGTACCTGCGCCGCTATGCGCACGTGACTGATCCGAAGCGCCGCACCTACTCCGCGATGGTCACCTGCCTCGACGATCAGGTGGGCCGGGTCGTGGACGCCCTCGCGCGCCGCGGCCTCACCGAGCGGACGCTGATCGCGTTCTCCAGCGACAACGGCGGCCCGATTACCCTCGGCGCCACCAACGGCCCGCTGCGCGCCCAGAAGGGTACCGTGTACGAGGGCGGGGTCCGCGTGCCCGCCTTCGCCACCTGGCCGGGCGCCATCCCCGCCGGCACCGTCGTCCAGGCTCCCCTGCACATCGTCGACTGGTACCCGACCCTGCGACGCCTTGCCGGCATCATCGCGGCGCCGGCCCGGCCGCTCGACGGGCGCGATGCGTGGGCGACGATCACCGCGGGCGCGCCCTCGCCGCACGAGGCCATTTTACTGAACGCCTACCCTCGCGGCGGCGCGGTGCGGATGGGCGACTGGAAGCTGGTCCGCAACGGCACAATCGGCGCCAATGACCTGCCAGACAGTCCGGCCACGACCGGCAAGAAGAAGGGCGGCAAGAAGACGGCGCCGGCCGCAGAGACGATCGAACTCTTCAACCTCGCAACGGATCCGGGTGAACGGGAGAACCTCGCCTCGCGGCACCCGGAGATCGTCCAGCGACTCGCCGCCCGGCTCGAGGCATTCGCCCGGGAGGCCCTGCCCCCCAAGGCGGAGGTGGCCCCCGAGGGCTTCCGTGCGCCCCGCGTCTGGGGCCAGCCCAACTGAGGCCAGCGGCCAAACCTCAGCGCGACGACGCCCCGGACGCCTCAGCCAGCTCCGGCACTGG
>JBILWD010000165.1:0-8168 GCA_044370095.1 Opitutaceae bacterium
ACCGGTGCCGGCTGACTGGAGGCAAGGAAGAGCAGGGCGTTCATCGTATTGGGAGGGGGTTGGGATTGAGCTTACGGGGAACTACTACCCGTCAGCATCTTCCGTACCGCGCCGGATCACGCGTTCTCTAAATCAGCTCAAACCTTTTCCAATTAAGGCTTTATGGGAATAACTTTTCCGTGCGCCGTCTACGATCGCCAGTGGCGCCAAACTAATCTGTAAACTCCGCCGACACTAGAAGCGAAGGATCGCCGCCGTGGGCGGCGGTCCTGGAAAAACAGAAATCCGTTTCTGTTTTTCAAAACCGGCCGCGCCCGGCCACCGCGGGAAAGCGCCGGCGGGCTTTCCCGCCGGCGATTCCCGGCTGGATTTCGCGTGGGGTCCCGTTGCATCCTGCCGCCCCCACTAACCCCGCCCCTTTCCCTATGCGCCTGCCCCTCCCGCTCCTCGCCGGCCTGCTCGGCCTGCTGCCCACCCTCCCCGCCGCGGCCGCGTCGCCGCGCCTCCTGCTCGAGGCGGAAAGTTTCCGTAATCCGGGCGGCTGGTCGCTCGACACCCAGTTCATCGAGATCATGGGCTCGCCCTACCTGCTGGCGCACGGCCTGGGCCAGCCGGTCGCCGACGCCACCACGACCGCCACCCTGCCCGCGGCCGGCAAGTACCGCGTCTGGGTTCGCACCAAGGACTGGGTAGCCCACTGGGGCGCGCCGGGCACGCCCGGCCGCTTCCAAGTGCTGGTGAACGGCCAGCCGCTCGCCGAGACCTTCGGGACCAAGGGCAAGGCCTGGTCCTGGCACGATGGCGGCGTGATCGAGGCCGCGAGCCCCAGCCTCGCGGTCACCCTCCGCGACCTCACGGGCTTTAACGGCCGCTGCGACGCGATCTATTTCACGCAGGACCTGCAGGAGACCCCGCCGGACGACTCCGCGCCGCTGTCCGCGTGGCGCAAAGCCGCGCTCGGCCTGCCGCCCGCGCCCGAGGACATGGGCGAGTTTGACCTGGTGGTCGTCGGCGGCGGCTACGGCGGCCTCGGCAGCGCGATCTCGGCGGCCCGCCAGGGCCTGAAGGTGGCCCTCATTCAGAACCGTCCCGTGCTGGGCGGCAACGGCAGCTCCGAGGTCCGCGTCTGGTCCAAAGGCCTGATCCGCCGGGGCAAGTACCCGCTGATCGGCGAGATGGTGGAGGAGTTCGCCGACCGCGCGAAGAACTCCCCCGGGCTGTACGAGGAGTTCGGTGACGCCGAGAAGGAAGCGCACGTCCGCAAGGAGAAGAACATCAGCCTGTTCCTCAACGAGCACGTCCACGCGGCCGAAAGCCGCGACGGGAAGATCATCTCCGTCACCTCCCTCAACACCGCGACCAGCCGGGAGAAGCGTTTCCGCGGCAAGCTGTTCGCCGACTGCACCGGCCACGGCAACCTGGCCCACCTCGCGGGCGCCAAGTATGAGATCGAGATGAAGGACCTGCTGGGGATGAGCAACATGTGGGTCTGGAGCAACGCCGCCGAACCGCGCGCCTTCCCGGAGACCCCGTGGGCCCTCGACCTCACGATGGACGACTTCCCCTACCCGAAGGTGGGCCGCGCCGATATGGCCGACAAGGGCAAGGGCGAATGGTTCTGGGAGAGCGGCTTCAACAAGGACCCGATCAAGGACCTCGAGCTGATTCGCGACTGGAACCTGCGCGCGGTCTTCGGCGCCTTCAACGCGATGAAGAACCGCGACGGCAAGGCCGAGCACCCCAAAGCCAAGCTCGACTGGGTGGCCTATATCGGCGGCACCCGCGAGTCTCGCCGCATTGTCGGGGACGTAATGCTCACCCAAGAGGACATCGTGAACAAGCGGGACTTCCCGGATGGCTGCGTACCGAGCACCTGGAGCATCGACCTGCATTTCCCGAAACAGGAGTACGCGAAGAAGTTCCCGGACAATCCGTTCATCTCCTACGCGGACCACGACCGCCGCGTCGACCGTCAGTACGGCTACCCGATCCCCTACCGCACCCTCTACTCGGTGAATATCGGCAACCTGTTTATGGCCGGCCGCAACATCAGCGTGACCGACGTCGCCCTCGGCACGGTGCGCGTGATGAAAACGATCGGAATGATGGGCGAGGTCGTCGGCAAGGCCGCCTCCATCGCGGTGCGCCGCAACTGCTCCCCGCGCGAGGTCTACACGCTCTACTGGTCCGAGATGGACCAGCTGCTGCAGCTGCCCGGCCGCGCCCGGCGCCTCCCGGACAACACCTTCGACCTCAGCGGCCCGCTGCCCGGTCCGGTGGAGGAGGCCAGCGGCGGGGGCATCGCCCTCGCTTCCCTGAAGGGCATCGTGGTCGACAACACCAAGGCCAAGCTCACCGGCAAGTGGACGCACGGGGGCGGACTGCCCTTCGTGGGCGCCGACTACGGCTACGCCCGAGGCCCGGGCAACACCGCCACCTTCGAGTTCACGGTGCCGACCACCGGCACTTATGAGGTCCGCTTCGCCAGCGCCCCCCACGAGAACCGCGCCAGCAACACCGCGATCACCGTGCGCCACGCCGGCGGCGAGGCGAAGGTGAAGGCCAACCAGCGGATCAACCCGCCCATCGACGGCCGCTGGATTCCGCTCGGCACCTACCGCTTCACCGCTGGCCAGACCCACGCGGTTGTCGTCGATGCCGCCGGCGCCGACGGCAACGCCCACATCGACGCGGTCCAGCTCCTGCCCGCCCCCTGAGCCGGCGGGTCCGGGCTTCCCGTGCGGCCGGCCCTCCTCCAACTCTACCGCCTCGGCGTTGTCGCGGCGATTGCGTGGCTGGTGCGCGATGTCGCCGTGCACCAGCGCTCGCACGGCGACGCCCCGGTCGAGGTCACCGAGGTCCGAGGCTTCTTTCCGGAAGCCGCGCGGCTGCGCCCCGACAGTTCGGAACGCGACGGCCTCTTCGTCCTCGACCGCGCCGGCCGGGAACTCGGCTACGTCGTCCGCACCCAGCCGCGCTGCCAGGACATCATCGGCTACTGCGGGGTGACCGATACGTTGGTCGCCCTCGATCCGGACTGGAAGATCCTCGGGCTGAAGGTGCGCTCCTCAGAGGACACCGCGGAACACCTAAAGGACGTGGTGACGGACCGTCGGTTCCTGAAAAAATGGAACGGGATGACGTGGGACCACGCGGCGGGCCTCGACCTGCGGGCGGCGGGAATCGAGGGGGTTTCCGGCTCGACCATGACCAGCATGGCCATCGCCCGCAGCGTGAAGGCGCGCCTGCAGGCCAGCCGCGACGAGATGCTGGCCCGGCCGACCTTCTCGCCCGGCTGGCGCGACTGGGGCCTGCTCACGGTGATCGGCCTCGCCGCGCTGCAGGCGTATGGGCCCGCGGGCTGGCGTCGCCGCTGGAAGCTGCCGCATCAGCTGCTGCTGGTCGGCTACGTCGGCTTGGTAAGCGGGGACCTGCTCGCGCAGTCGCTCCTCGCGGGTTGGGCGCGCGGCGGCGTGCCCTGGGAGACCGCCCCGGGCCTCGCGCTCCTCCTCGGCGCCTCGCTCGTGCTGCCGTGGGCGACGCGGAAGCCGTTCTACTGCCATCACGTCTGCCCGCACGGCGCGGCCCAGGAGCTCATCGGCCGGATCCGCCCGCGACGCTGGACCCTGCACCTCCGCGCGGATGTCGCCCGCGGCCTCGGTTACCTGCCGGCCGCGCTGCTGCTGTTCAGCCTGGTCGTCGCGATGACCGCCCTGCCGTTCAACCTCGCCGGACTGGAGCCATTTGACGCCTGGGTCTTCCGCACCGCGGGCCTCGCGACGCTCGGGGTCGCGGCGGTCGGGCTGGTCGCTTCGGTCTTCGTCCCGCAGGCCTACTGCCGGTTCGGCTGCCCGACCGGGGCACTGCTCAACTTTGTGCGCGCGCGCGGGGCCGAGGACCGTTTCTCAGCCCGCGACGCCGCGGCCCTCGCGCTGGTGGCGCTCGCCGTCGCGCTCAACGTCTGGGATGTCCCCCTGCAGCAGTGGATGAAGCACGTCGGCTGATCCGCCGGGGCCACTGGTGGACCCTTTGGTTTGCGGCGCTCGCCGGTGCCGGCGCCGCGGCCGAGCCCGTGGCGGCCGGCGGCCGCGCCCTCGGCACCACCTGGTCGCTGCGGTGGGTGCCGGGACCCGGCACCCCCGATCCCAAGCTCGTGCAGCGTGAGGCGACGGCGCTGCTCGAGGCGTTCGAATCGGAACTCTCCGCTTGGCGCCCGGACTCCGCGCTCAACCGCCTGAACGCCGCGCCGGCCGGCGAATGGCTGCTCGTCTCGCCGCGCCTCGCCGGGATCGTCGCGGACGCCCTGGTCGTCGCCGCGCTCACCGGCGGCGCCTTCGACCCAACCGTCGAGCCGCTGCTCGGCCCCTGGGGCCACGGCCCGGCCGCGCGCACCGGTCCTCCGCCTCCTCCCGCCGAGCTGGAGCGCCTCCGCTCGTCGGTGGACTGGCGTCGCCTCGAAGTCCGCGCGGATCCCCCGGCCGTCCGACGCGCGCGGGCGGACACCCGCATCGACCTCTCCTCCCCCGCGAAGGGGCGGGCGACCGACGAACTGAGCGACCTCGCGCTCCGCCTCGGCGCGCCGAACCACCTCGCCGCCGTCGGCGGTGACCTCCGCGCGGCGGGACCGGGACCCACGGGCGCGGGCTGGCCCGTGGGCATCGCGACGCCCGGGGCCGCGACAGCCGCCGTCGCGCGCCGCCTGAACCTGCGCGACGCGGCCCTTTCCACCTCGGGCAATGACCGCAACCGCGCGCCCGTCGGTCCGGCGGGAGCCGGTCACCTGCTCGATCCCCGCACGGGCCGGCCCGCGGAAAACGGACTGCTCTCGGTGAGCGTGCGCGCCACAACCAGCCAGCGTGCCAGCGCCCTTGCGACGGGTTTATTCGTGCTCGGACCGGCCGCGGGACCGGCCCTCGCGGACGCGGCCAGCCTCCCGTCCCTGTTCCTCGCGAACACCCCCGCCGGCACGCTGACGGCGCAAGCCACCGGGAGCGGCTGGGAACCGGAGATCGGCCCGGTCCCCGTCTCCCCCTACAACCGGTAGACCCGAGCGGCGTTCGTCGACCAGATCCGCCGCTGGTCGTCCGCCGCTACGCCCGCGAGCAGGTCGTCCAACGTCGCCACCCAGCGCGGGTAGTCCGTGGCGAGGGTGCTCACCGGCCAGTCGCCGCCGAACAGCAGCCTTCCGGGACCAAAGGTGGCCAGCAAGTGGTCGACGTAGGGCCGGAGGTCCGCCGCCGTCCACGCCCGGGGATCGGCCTCGGTCGCGAGCCCGCTGAGCTTACAGTCGACATTGGGCAGGGCGGCGAGAGTGCGAATCTCCTCGCGCCACGGGTCCAGCCGCCCGGTGCGGATGTCCGGCTTGGCCCCGTGGTCCAAAATGAAGCGCACCCCGGGGCAGCGGCGGACCAACTCGACCACGGCGCCGAGTTGGCGGGCGTACAGGCAAAGGTCGAAGCTGAGCCCGAAGCGCTCCAGCCGCCGCACACCCTCCACGAACTCCGGCCTCAGGCAGAAGGCGTCGTCCGGTTCGTCCTGCAGCAGCCGCCGCACGCCGCGGACGCGCGGCCGGGACGCCAGTTGCTCCAGCCAAGGCTCGACCGCGGCGCCCGCCTCCACTGGGGCGTGCGCGACGATCGCGGCGAGGCGAGGTTCGACCGCGGCGAGGCCGTCGACCCACGCGACCTCGGCCAGCGCATCCTCGGCGCCGCATTGGACGAAAATTAGGCGATCGACCGTAACGGGCCCGCAGGCGCGGGCGAATTCGGCGGGACCGCGGCGGCCGGCGAGCGCCGGCACGGCGTCGAGCCAGGCGTAGCGGCCCGCAGCGGGGTCCCAGAAATGGACGTGCGCGTCGGTGAGGGGAAAGGCGGGCATGCGGGGGATGCCGCCGAGGCCAGCCGCAAAGCAGCCGCGCGCCAAGCCCGCAACCGCGCCGCAAACCCGGGCTTGAGCTTTGCCGGCGGCACGGCGTACGGTCTCGGACCTGTTGGTTCCCGTGGCCGCCACCGAACTTGCGATTCTTTCCGCTGAAGCCGGCCAGTTGCTCGACTGGTCGCTGGAGGCCGCGTCGGTGCTCGTCGGGCTCGCGGCGGGTTTTGGTGTCGTCTGGGCCCTCACCCGCCACACCCGCCGCGTGGCGCACGAGCAGGCCGCCGAGCTGATTGAAGTCGCCCGCCGCGAGGCCGCCGTCGCCGGCGAGGAACTGCGCCAGAAGGCCGAGGCCGAGATCCAAGAGAAGCGCGCGGAACTCAACCGCGAGTACGACCGCCGCGAGATCGAGAGCGACATCCGCCTCCGCGAGATCAAGGCCCACGAGGAATCCCTCGCCCTCCTCGACTACCAGCTGGAACAGCGGCAGGAGCGCCTCAACCGCGAGAACGCCGCCCTGCGCCAGGCGCGCGACGCCATCCGTAGCCTCTCCAAGAGCGTCCGCCAGCGCCTCGAGGGCGTGTCCCAGCTCGACGCCGACGCCGTGCGCCGCCAGCTCCGCGAGGAGGTCCTCCTCGAGTGCCAGGACGAGTTCCGCGCCCTGCGCCGCGCGACCCTCGAGAAGTCCGAGCGGGAGCTGCAGGACGATGCCCGGCGGGTGCTGATCTCCGCGATGCAGCGGATCGCGGGGCGGCCCAACAACGACCTCACCGCCACCATCATCCAGCTGCCTTCGGAAGAGATGAAGGGCCGGATCATCGGGCGCGAGGGCCGGAACATCAAATCCTTCGAATCCGCCACCGGCGTGACCCTCCTCATCGACGAGTCCCCGCAGATGGTGCTGGTCTCCTCCTTCGACCCCGTCCGCCGCGAAGTCGCCCGGGTCGCGCTGGAGGGCCTCGTCAAGGACGGTCGCATCCACCCCGCCTCGATCGAGGAGTACGTGCGCCGGGCGCAGGAGGAGATCGATCTCGTGACGACCCAAGCGGGCGAGGAGGCGGTCGCGCGACTGCGCATCAACGGCCTAAACCCGGAGATCATCCGCCTGCTGGGGCGCCTAAAGTTTCGATTCTCCTACACCCAGAACGTCCTCGACCACTCGGTGGAGACGGCGTTCCTTGCCTCGCTGCTGGCCAGCGAGGTAGGCCTCGATCCCGACGTCGCCAAGCGCGCGGGGCTGCTGCACGACATCGGCAAGGCCGCCCCCGGCGAGTTGGAAGGCAGCCACGCCGCGATCGGGGCTGAATTCATCCGCCGCCACGGCGAGACCCCGATCGTCGTCAACGCGGTCGCCGCCCACCACGAGGAGGTCCGGCCCGAGACCATCTACGCCGGGCTCGTCATCCTCGCGGACACCCTTTCCGCAAACCGCCCCGGCGCCCGCGCGGATTCGCTCGACGGCTACATCCAGCGCATCGCTCGGCTGGAGCGGCTGGCCACCGCGATCGAGGGCGTGCAGCAGGCGTTCGCCATCCAGGCCGGCCGCGAGCTGCGGGTGGTGGTCGCGCCGACCGAGGTGACCGACGACCGCGCCCGCGAGATCGCCCGCGACTTGCGCAAGCGCATCGAGACGGAGCTCCAGTACCCGAGCACGATCAAGGTCACGGTGATCCGCGAGTCCCGCTTCACCGAGACCGCCACCTGAGCCGCCGCGCGCCGCGGGAACGGGCTCGCCCCGCGCCCCAAAAGGCCTTCGCTCGGCGGGATGCGGTTCCCCCTCCCGTTGCTCCCCTCCCGCCTGCTCCTCGCCGGCCTCGCGCTCGCCGGTTCCGTCCTCCGCGCGGCCACGCCCCCGCCCACCTCGGCCGATGTCGTGATCTACGGCGGAACCTCCGCCGGCATCACCGCCGCCCTCCAGACCGCCCGGCTCGGCCGGACCGCGCTCCTCATCGAGCCGACGCAACACCTCGGCGGGCTGACCACCGGCGGCCTCGGTGCGACCGACATCGGCAACAAGCGCGCGATCGGCGGGATGGCCCGCGAGTTCTACGGGCGCATCTGGGAACACTACCAGCAGCCCTCCGCCTGGACCCGCCAGGCCCGCACGGACTACGTCAACCGCCGCGGCACGGCCAACGACCCCGCGGAGCGCACGCTCTGGACCTTCGAGCCGCACGTGGCCACGCGGGTCTACGACGCGATGCTGCGGGAGGCGGGCGACCGCGTCACGGTGGTGCGCGGCGAGCGGCTGGAGCTGGCCCCGGGCCGCGGGGTATTCAAGGAGGGCGCCCGGATCA
>JBILWD010000443.1:0-2577 GCA_044370095.1 Opitutaceae bacterium
GGTGCAGATCTTCTGCACGCCGTGGCTGACCCCGATGGCGAAGACCAGGAAAGGGACTAAGATTGAGAACAGGTCCACCCCCATCCCGAGGGCCGCCACGATCCCAAGTTGCCAGATGACGGCGACTACCGAGCAGACGATGGGGGCCGCGGCTAATTTCCAACGGCCGGCGTAGTTCCAGACCAGCAGCGTGGTCACCACCAGCGCTACCGCGAACATTAGCCGGATACTGCCCGCGGCGGCGGTCACGTCCCCGACGATCTGCGCGAAGCCGATGATGTGCACGGTCACCCTTCCGCCGGTGGCGGTAGCCACGCTCTTGCGGATGCGCTCCAGCCCAGCGGCCACCGCGGCGTAATCGACGCGCTGGCCCGTCGCCGGGTTGGTCTCGAGCAACTGGGCACTGACGACCGCGGCGCTGAAATCGTGGGCTACTAGTTGGCCGAGCCGGCCTGACTTCACTATGTTCTCCCGCACCCGAGCAAAGGCGGCCGGCGAGGGCTGGAAATCGGCTGGGATCACGTTGCCGCCCGCGAAGCCGTCCTCGACGACCTCGATGAATCTTACGTTCGGCGTGAAGAGGGACTGGACCTGCGGACGGTCGATCGCGGGGAGAAAGGTCACCTCGTCCGTGACCTTCCGCAGCTGGGCGAAGAACTCAGGGTTGAAAATGTCGCCCTCGCGGGCGACGAGCGCGACCAGGATCCGGTTGGCGCCCCCGAAGGCCGACTGGTGCTTAACGAAGGTCTCGATGTAGGGGTGGCCGCGGGGCAGGGATTTATCGAAACTGGCATCGACCCGGACGCCGAGGGCGAGCCAGAGCATCCCGGCGGTAAGCGCCGTGAACAGCGCCATCAGCACGTTGCGGTGTCGGAACATCCACACCGTGAAGCGATCGAGGCGCGAGGGACCCGGGGTCATGGGAGGGTCACGGGTGTCGCGCCCGCCTCGCCGAGGGCGAGGACGCTGCCGTCGGGGAGTTCGAGCAATTCAGCCACCGCGGAGGCCGGCGCCCCAGGTACGAGGCTGAAGGTCAGGCCGTAGTCTCGGCTAGCCGCGAGCGCGCGCGCGGGACCACCGACCAAAATCAGGTTCGAACGCAGGCGGACCGCGGTGGCGAGGAGCCCGACGACCGGGGGCGGTATCTCTTGCCAGGTGTCCCCTTCGTCAGCGGAGCGGTACAGGTGCCCGCGCAGGCCGTGGGCCAGCAGGGTACGCCGGTCGAGCGGGAGCACGCCATAGAAGGAGCCCGCGTAGGGCGTCCGGAGGGGGGTCCAGTTCAAACCCTCGTCCCGGGAGCGCAGGAGCGTGCCCGATTCGCCGGCGAGGAACAGCGTGCCCGCCGCGCTGCGGCTAATCCGGTTCAGGTGGGCGTCCCCCTCGTGCACTTGGCGGCGCTCCCACGTGGCGCCCCCGTCCCGCGTGGAGAGGTAAAGCCCGTAAGCCCCGACGGCGATGGCGTGTCGGGCGTCCAGCGCGAGCACGTCGAGGAAGGAGTCCTGCAGGTTCTCACCCTGGTATTGGCGGGTCCACGTGGCGCCGCCGTCGCGGGTGCCGAGCACGAGCGCATCGTGTCCGACCGCCCAGCCGACCGCGGGCCCGCCGTCGGCGGTGGGCGGAGCAAGGGCCACTCCGGTAAGGGTGGCCCGGGTGGGGGAGTCCGCGCGGCGCCAGCCGGAGGTGGGGGCGCGAGAGGCCCAGATGCTCCCTCTTTCCCCGACGACGATGGCGACGGAACCGCTCACGGCACCGTCGAGCAGGAGGCCCCGGGGCAAGGGGGGCTCCCCGGCGGCCAGCAACGCGGGGAGGAGGCAGGCGGCGAGGCTGGCCGCGAGGGGAGCGCGCGAACGCATCCCGGCGTCAGCGGACGCCGTCGCGCCGCAGGGCCTCGGGGTTGAAGTCGGCCGGGGTGCGCTTGATGCCGAAGTCGTACATCCGGTTCTCGTTGTCGAGGCCCACGGCGAGGTAGCGCCCGTTCTGCAGGTCGTGGTGGACTTCAAGGGTGCTCCAGAAGGCCTGCACGTCGTAGTAGTTGATGCAATGGGCCTCAGACACGCGCCAGAGCTGGCCGCGGCCGTCGTACTGGTCGGCTGCGAGGATCTGCCAAGAATCCTCGTCGATGTAGAACGTCCGGCGGCTGTAGAGGTGAGAGGTGCCGGGCTTGAGCTTGGCGTCGACCACCCAGACGCGGTGCAGCTCGTGGCGGGTCAGGTCGGGGTTGATGTGGTTCGGCTTGAGGATCTCGCCGACCTTCACGCCTTTGGCGTGGAGCTTATAGGAGTTGTAGGGGACGAGCATCTCCTTCTTGCCGACGAGGGTCCACTCGTAGCGGTCGGGCGCGCCGTTGAACATGTCGAACTGGTCGCTGGTGCGCTGGCCGTCCGCGGCCGTGCCCGGATTGTCATAGGCCACGTTGGGCGCGCGGGTCACCCGGCGGCGCCCGGCGTTGTACACCCACGCCCGGCGGGGCTCCTTGACCTGGTCCATCGTCTCCTGCGCGAGCAGGATGGTGCCGGCGAGGCGGGCAGGGGCGGTGACGGCCTGCTTGAAGTAGATCAGGGTGTTGGAGGACTCGAG
>JBILWD010000444.1:0-2572 GCA_044370095.1 Opitutaceae bacterium
GTGAGCTCCACGGCAAACGCGGCGAGGTCGTCGACCTCGAAGGCGAGGTGCATCAAATCCGGCTGGACCTGCACTGACGGGCTCCCAGGTAGCTGGCACAGCTCGATCTCCTCCTCGCTGCCGGGCGTCGCGAGGAAGGCGACCTGCGCGCCGCGCGGCGAGACGCTGCGACGGGCGACGGTCAGCCCGAGCGCGTCCTGGTAGAACCGGACGGACCGCTCGAGGTCGTTCACGCGGAGGCGGGTGTGCAGCAGCTTCTTGACCATCCCCGGAGGTTGCAGCCGCCGCGCCCCGTGGGCAAGCTGAGCCGATGAGCCTCGACCTCGCCGCCATCCGGGCCGCGCACGATCGCATCCGGCCCCACGTTACGCGGACGCCCGTGCTGACGAACGCGCGGCTCGACGCGGCTTGCGGCGGGAAAATCTTTTTCAAGTGCGACAACCTGCAGAAGGCCGGCGCCTTCAAGGCCCGCGGCGCGGCCAACGCCGTATTCTCGCTCGGCGAGGCGGAGGCTCTCCGTGGCGTCGCCACGCACTCCTCCGGTAACCACGCCGCAGCCCTCGCCCGCGCCGCGAAACTTCGCGGCATTCCCGCGCACATCGTGATGCCCCGCAATGCCGCCCGCCCGAAGGTGCGGATGGTCGAGGCCTACGGCGGACGTCTCACCTTTTGCGAACCCACCCAAGAGGCCCGCGAACGCACCTGTGCCGCCCTGCTCGCCGAGAGCGGCGCCAACCTTGTCCATCCCTTTGAGGACGAGCGCGTGATGGCCGGCCAAGGCACAGCAGCCCTTGAGTTCCTCGAAGACGTCCCCGACCTAGACGCGGTCCTCTGCCCGGTGGGCGGCGGCGGCCTCCTCGCGGGCACGGCGGTGGCGGTCCGCTCCCTCCGGCCCGCCGCGCAGGTGATCGGCACCGAGCCCGCCGGGGCGGACGACGCCGCGCGTTCCTTCCACGGGACCGCGCGAGTCCCGATGACCGATCCGCGGACGATCGCCGACGGCCTGCGCACGACGATCGGCGAACCCAATCTCGCGCTCGCCCGCCGGCACGTGCACGACATCGTCACCGTCAGCGAGGCGGGCATCATCGCGGCGATGCGCCTCCTGTTCGAGGCGCTCAAGGTGGTCGTCGAGCCCTCGGCCGCCGTGCCCTACGCGGCGCTGATGGAGGGCCGCGTGCCGGCCGCGGGCCGCCGGATCGGAATCATCCTTAGCGGCGGTAACGTCGATCTCGACCTCCCCCTGCCCTGGGCGCGCGCCCATCCGCCCTCTTGAAACCCCTGCTCCGCCTCCTCGTCGCGCTCACCACGCTCCTCCCCGCCGCCGCGGCGGAACTGCCCCGAGTTTTTCTCGCCGGAGACTCCACGATGGCGGAAAAGCCGCTCGACCTGCCGGAGCGCGGCTGGGGGATGGCCCTCGCCCCGCTGCTCCGTGAAGGGGTCGCGGTGCGCAACCACGCGATGAACGGCCGGAGCACGAAGAGCTTTCTCAACGAGGGCCGCTGGACGAAGCTCACCGCAGAGCTGCGACCGGGCGACTTCGTGGTGATCCAATTCGCGCACAACGACGAGAAGCGGGAGGACCCGAAGCGGTTCACGGATCCGGCGACGAGCTTCCGCGACAACCTCCGGCGCTTCGTCCGGGATGCGCGGGCCCGCGGTGCGGTGCCGCTGCTGGCCACGCCGGTCTGCCGGCGCAAATTCGATGCAGCGGGTCGGCTGCGCGACACCCACGGCGACTATCCCGAGGCCGTCCGCACGGTGGCGCGCGAGGAGAAAGTCTCCCTCATCGACCTCGAGCGGGCGACCGCCGCCTGGCTGCAGCGGGAGGGCGACGTGCCCTCGCGGCGCTTCTTTATGTGGCTCGCCCCGGGCGCGCACCCGCGGATCCCGGAAGGGCGCCAGGATGACACGCACTTCGTGGCGGCCGGGGCGGAGGCGGTGGCGGCGCTCGCGGTTGCCGCCATCCGGGAACAAAACCTGCCTCTCGCTCCTTGGCTGCGCCCCTAGGCGGGGCAGCGCCGGCTCAATCGAGGTGGAACACCTCGCGCAGACCACGGGAGACCGGGCGCGCGTCGGGTTCCGCCGGCATCACGTCGGCCATCCGCTGCCACCAGCGGCGGCAGACCTCCGTCGCGGCAATCGCGGCCCAGCGTTCCTCGCTCTCGATCTCCGCGTAAGCGAAGAGCTGGCGGGTCTCCTCGTGCAGAAAGATCGAGTAGTTGTGGACGCCGTGCGCGCGGAGCACGGCCTCGAGCTCCGGCCAGATGGGCTGATGGCGGCGGGCGTACTCGGCCTCGGCGCCGGGATGGACACCCATCACGAAGGCCTTGCGGATCATTTGCGTGCGGTGGGAGGCGGCGGGGGCGGAGCGACGGGACGTTCCAGGGTGGTCAGGCCGTCGAGAAACGAGTCCCGCGCGGGCGCAGGGGCGGCCGCGGGAGCGGGAGCGGTCGCGGGCGCGTCGAGCGAGGCGCGCAGCAATTGGAAACGTTCCCGTTCGGCGGGCTCGCGGGCGAGTTTCACGCCGCGCTCGGCCATCGCCTTCGCCTCGGTCGGGAAGCCGCGCCGG
>JBILWD010000166.1:0-8116 GCA_044370095.1 Opitutaceae bacterium
CCTCCCGCGAACTCATCCCGATCTGGGCCGTGCCCTCGATGATGGCCGAGATCCCCGTCGTCGACCCCTCGGCCGCAATTTCGAAGGCGACCCCGGGTCGCGTCGCCTTGTATTCCTCGGCGAGGGTGGGCACCAGCTTCGCGCCCAGCGTGTCGGATCCCTTGATGACCAGTTTCTCCCCGCGCAACCCGGGAGCAGCCAACAACAGCAGGAAGAAGACTGGAAATTTCATGACAGAGTGACGACGAAAACTGCGTCCCCGAACCAAACCAACTGCCCCCAGCGCAACCCAGTCACGGCCCGGCCGGGCCTCGCCCTTTGGATCGAGCTCCGCGCGACACGGCCCTGCGCACTGACCGGGGATACCGCCGCGGCGTCGGGACAACTCGACGAGGTGAACATGATATGAGTCTGCAGGCGCATTGTTACGGATTCGCGTCGAAAGCGTTACGAGTGGACGAAGAAGCGCAGCCCGCAAGCTGCATCGCGCTGGAAGGAATTCCCGCCGCGAACTCCTTTGCCTCCGTCACCAGCGCGTCACTCAGGTGACATTCTGGTTACGCTTGGGCCACATCTCCGCGACGGCGATCCACCGCGATTGACCCCGGGCGTGTCGCCTCACCGACTGAGATTTCACCTCTGACACCATGAACGCTCACCCTACCCGACGGCTCCGCTTCCTGACTGCGGCGCTCTTTCCCTTGCTCGCCCTGACCCTCGCGGCCCAGGGCACCGGCGGCATCGCCGGCCGCATCACCGACGCCGGCAACCGGCTCGCGCTGGCGGGCGCCCGCGTCTCGGTCGCCGAGACCGGCCTCACGGCCTTCGCGGACGCCGCGGGCGACTACAGCCTGCCGGCGGTCCCCGCGGGCAGCCGCACGCTCGTCTTCAGCTACGTCGGTTACGCGGAATTGACCCGGAATGTGACCGTCAGCGCCGGCGCCACCGCCCGCGTTGACGTCGCCTTCGGAGCGGACGTGGTCGCAATGGACAAGTTCGTGATCACGGGTAGCGCGGTCGGCTCGGCCCGGGCGCTCAACCAGCAGCGCGCCGCCGACACGCTGACCAGCATCGTCGCCTCGGATGAAATTGGCCGCTTCGCCGACCAGAACGTCGCCGAGACGATGCAGCGCATCCCCGGCCTCGCGTTGTACCGCGATCAGGGCGAGGGCCGCTTTATCGTGGTGCGGGGCATCCGGCCTGACCTCAACAGCGTGCGCCTCAACGGCGTGTCGCTCGCCACCCCCGAGCGCGGCGACCGCGTCGTGGCGCTAGACGTCCTCCCGACCGATTCGCTCGCGGCGGTGGAGGTCACCAAGGTGCCGACGCCCGATATGGACGCGGACGGCCTCGGCGGAAGCATCAACGTGCGGACCCGCAGCGCCTTCGACGCCGACGGGCGGCAGCTGCAGGCGACGGCGCAGGGTCAGTACAACCACCTCGCGGAACGCTTTAGCAGCAAGTTTAACGCGACCTACGGTGACCGCTCCGCGGACGGCAAGTGGGGCTTCATCTTCTCCCCCACCTGGCAGGCGCGCCGCTTCGCGACCAACAACTTTGAGGAGGACGGCGGTTATGAACTCCGGGCGGTCCCTGGCGCCCCGGCCGGCACCCGCGCGCCCTTCCTGCTCGGCATCGCCTTCCGCGAGTATGAGATCACCCGCACCCGCTACGGCGCCTCCTCCGCGGTCGAATTCCGTCCCGACGCCCAGACCAGCCTCTACCTCCGCGGCACCTTCTCCCAGTTCAATGATCACGAGATCCGTTACGTGTACACGCTGCCGTTCGCCGAGGGTACGGTCAGCAGCCTGAGCGAGACCGGTGCGACCATCACGGGCGTGCGTCGCGAGCGGCACGACATGCGTTACCGCCAGAAGGAGCAGCAAATCCTGGCACTCGTCGCCGGCTTCGAGCGCACCGCCGGCGACTGGCAGCTCGACGGCCGCCTCGGCTGGTCGAAGGGCGAGGAGCAGCGGCCCGACGAGGTGACCGTCCGCTTCCGCAAGCCGAACCGCAACAGCACCTGGTCCTACTCGTTCGCCCCGGGAATGTACGCTCCGTCGTTCAGCGCCCCGACGGCGATCGTGTCCGACCCCTCCCAGTACAGCGAGATCAGCCGCTTCCGGGTGGTGAACTCGCCCGGTGAAGAGTCCGAGCTCAACGTCGGGGTGAACGCCCGCCGCAACCTGCGGCTCGCGGACGCTCCCGCCTACGTGAAGGTCGGTCTGCAGCTGCGCGAGAAGGACAAGTCCGCGGCCAACGAGACCGTCGACCACACGGTGCCGGCATCCTTCACCTTCGCCTCGATGCGCGAGGGGCAGACCCCGGACGACTATCCGTTCTTCTCCTCCGGCTACCGCGCCAGCACGCCCAAGGTGCTGCAGGCCTTCTCCGATAACCGCGCCGGATTCGTCCCCACCCGCCTGCTCCTCGAGAGCGTGCAGGACGACTGGGAATCCACGGAGGACATCACCGCGGCCTACCTGATGGGCGGCACGACCGTCGGCCGGCTGAACGTGCTGGCCGGTGCCCGCCTCGAGCGCACCCGCTACGAGAACCGCGGCAACGAGCTGAGCGGCACCACCGTCCGGGCCGTGCGGCGCGGCCGGAGCTATGAGAACCTCCTCCCGGGCCTCCACCTGCGCTACGACCTCGACCGCCAGACCGTCGTGCGCGCCTCGTGGAGCAATTCCCTCGCGCGTCCCTCCTTCGACGACAGCGCCCTTCGCCGGACCGTGAACGATACGGCCCGTCGGGTGACCGAGGGCAATCCGCGCCTGCTCCCCCTGGAGTCCGTGAACTGGGACGCCTCCGTCGAGCGTTACCTGCCCTCGCTCGGCCTCGTCTCGGCCGCGGTCTTCCGGAAGAACATCTCGAACTTCACCTACCAGCGGGAACTGCCCGGTGGTGACCCCGGCACCGGCTACACCCTCACGACGTTCGTGAACGGCCCGAAGGGGCACATCGAGGGTCTCGAGCTCGCCTGGCAGCAGCAGTTCCGCGCGCTGCCCGCGCCCTTCAACGGGCTGGGCTTCATGGCCAACTACACCCGCAGCAACAGCGAGGCGACCTACCCGACCCGGCCCGGAGAGCGGATCGAGTTCATCGGCCAGTCCCGCGAGATCGGCAATGCCGCCCTCACCTTCGAGCGCGGCGGCCTCTTCCTGCGCCTCGCGCTGAACTTCCGCTCGCCGCGCCTCCGCGAGGATGAGCCGCTGGGCGGCGACGCCTCCACGGATCGCTGGGTGGACGACCACCGCCAACTGGATCTCTCCGCCAGCTACCGCCTGAGCCGGAACTGGGAGATCTACGCCGAGGCCCTCAACCTGACCGACGAGCCCTTCCGGGTTTACTTCGGCAAGACCTCCTCGCGCTTCACGCAGTTCGAGGAGTACGGCGTCTCCGGTAACTTCGGCGTCCGTTGGCGCCTCTGAGTCGATCACGCAAAAGGCCGGCCCGTTTGGGCCGGCCTTTTTTGTGCCCTCACGCGGCCTGCCGCTTCTGCGCCTTCGGCGGCCTTCTACCGTCCCGGGGACTCAGCGCCCCTCTAGGAGGGCGTCGGCGATTTCCCGATCACTGCGGCAGCGCGGCATCTTGTTCTGCCCGCCCCATTTCCCACGCCGTTGGAGCCACCCGGCGAAGGTTCCGGGAGCAACCACTCTGACTTCCGGGGCCGCCAGCCCGCCGCCGCGCCGTTTCGCTTCGTAGTCCTCGTTGCGCCGCTGCAGTCCCGCGTCCAGCAGCGCGCCCAGCTGGTCAGGCGGCAATCCGGGCTGCGGGGCCGTCAGCTCAATGATCCATTCGTGGCGCCCCCGGCGCCCGGTGGCCGCGTCGGCGGCGAACTGCGGGGCGACGTGAAAGTTGGCCACCGCGAGGTTCATCCGGCCGCCCGCCTCCGCGAGGGTCTCCGTCAACTCGTGCTCGATCACGTGCTCCCCGAACGCGCTCAGCTGCAGCCGAGTGCGCCCCCGGTACACCAGCCGCGGGGGATCCACCGTGACGAACCGGATCACGTCGCCAATCACGTAGCGGCAGAGCCCCCCCGGCGTGGACATGACGAGGGCATAGTCGACCCCCGGACGCACCTCCGCCAGCGGCAGGATCGCCCCGGCCAACTGATCCAGCCGGGCCTCGTCATACTCCGCCAACGGGAGGAACTCGTACTGAATGCCCGCCGCGGTGAGCAGCCGCAGCCCGTCGGCCGGCTCGCCCTCCTGGGCCGCGATGAATCCTTCCGAGGCGGGATAGACCTCGTGGAAGGCAACCCCCGGGCCCGCCACGTCGGCCAGTTGCCGCGCGAAGGGCCCGAGCGGAACCCCGCCGTGGACGATGCACTGCAGGCGCGGCCAGACCTCGCGGAGGGTGTCCCGCCCGGTGACCGCCCGGACGCGCTCGGCCAGGATCAGCAGCCAACTGGGAATCCCGGCGATGAGGGTGAGATCGCGCGTCCGCGTCCGCTGCACGATGGCCTCCAGCTTGGCGGGCCAGTCCGCGATCAGGGCCACCTCGCGGCCGGGCTCATAGAGGTACCGTTCCGCCCACGCGGGCAGGTTGAGCGCCGTGATGCCGCTCAGATCGCCGCAGACGGCCCGGGCGCCGCTTCCCTCGGCCACCGGACTCAGCGCGGTGGATCCCCCGAGAAAGAGATGACGTCCCCGGAAGATCCCGGGATGGCCTGCCCGGACAGCGTGGAGAAAAAGCGAGTCGAGCCCCGCGCGACGAAAGTGCTGCAGCAGCGCCGACGTGACCGGCAGATACTTGGTGCGCCCCGCCGTGGTGCCGGACGAGACGGCGAAATGACGACAGGTGCCCGGCCAGAGGATGTCGGCCTCGCCGCCCTTCATCCGATCGATCCACGGCCGAAACTCCTCGTAGCGGCGGGGCGGGATGGCCCGCCAGTCCGCTTCCCGCATTTCCGCGTGGAGGCCGTGCTCGCGGCCGAAGACCGTGCGCGCCCAGCCCCGGCGCAGCTGGCGGACGGCGGCCCGTTGCCCGGCCTCCGCCTCTCCCGCCCGATCCAGCCGCGTGCGCAGCCGGGCCGTCGCCATCCCAGCGCCGAAGGCCACCAGCCCCTGCACGAGGGAAGCGGCTCCTCCCTCCACCCCCTGGCGGGCGGCGGGCGTCATGCGGCCAGCGGCAGGCGCTGCGCCCGGAGGCGGGCGTAAAAGGCCTGCAGGGAAGGCAGAAACTCGAAGACGTGGAAGATGAGCGAGGCGTGCTGCACCGGCGGCTGTCCGGGGGCGGCGCGTATCTCCCGGAGCACGCCCTGCGGGAAGTAGGCGCGGTGCGCCTGGCGGAAGGCGAAGAGCGTCGGCGACGCCGCGTCCAACATTCCCTCCTCCCGCTCGGCGAGGAGGACGAGGGCCGGGGCCGAAGTGAGGGGCAGGAGCCCGGCGGCAAAATAATCGGTGGGGGCCTGCATCGCCCGCAGGGCCTGAATCCTGGCCGTGGCCCCCTCGGCGGAGAGCCCGCGGATGGTGCCCAGCACGGCCTCGTGGAGCCGGCGCAACTCCTCTCCGGTCATCAGGCGCCGGAGGGCGGTGCGGTTCTGCGCCCCGGCCTCGAACATCCGCGCGAAGAGCATCCGCGCCCGCTCCACCGCCGCCTCCCCCGGAGAGCGGTCCCCAGCAAGGAAAGGCTTCAACGCGCGCCCGATCAAGGAACCCGGCTTCGCGGACCCGGGAGCGACGACATCGGCCGCGCAGGCGACGGGGCTCACCAGCACGAGTCCGCCCAGAGAAGGACTCACCCCTAGGGCGCGGGCGCGCCGGAGCCACTCCAGGGCCAGGCCCGCGCCAAAACTGACCGCGAAGATGACCGGCCGCTCTCCGCGCGCCACCAGGTCCGCGACGAGGTCGTCCAGCTGGGCGAGCAGCAGCGGCAGGGAGAAACCCTGCGCGGGATAGTGCACCGTGTAGACATCACCGGCGGAGAGCAGGAAGCGCCGCACGAGGAAGATCTGCTCCCCGGCATCCGGCACGAAGCCGCCCAGCACGATCGTCGGGACCCGCCCCCGGCCGACCTCGCGCCGGATCTCGGCCCGGGGACCCTGCTCGGGACAGGCATCCGCCGTGGGCTCCGCCGCCGGCCGGAACGGCCGTGCACCGCCTGGACGCCGTCGCTCCTCCACGGTCCGGACCAAGGTGTGCAGCGACCGGAGCGGGGCGGCGTGCAGCAGAGAATACCACGTCTGGGGCGGGGAAAAACGCGGGAGCGGCATTAACCCCCACCCATCCGTCATCCGCGGAGACCCACAATCGGAAAGGCACGGCGACGCCATTAAGTCACCGCTCCGCCACCGGCTTGTCACCGTGATGACGGCGAGGTTACGGCGTGGCTGGGTTCACGGCGGCCCAGAGATCGGTCCAGGCGTACAGGTGGAACGTGCGGTCGTCGGACATCGCGGCGAAGAGTCCCCCCGGAAAACCGGGCAGCTCGGTGGCGGTCACGTCGCAGCCGTCGGTCTCCCGCGTGGAGAGGCGTACGCTCCCGAACAGCCGGTGCTCGTGAGGCCGCTCGGGCGGACCCTCGGCCGCGAACAGGCGGAAGGTCCACGCCTGCTGGTTGGAGACCACGAGGATGCCGCTTCCCGACGCCTCCCGGCGGATGGCGATGCCCTCGTGATCCCCGGCGAAACCCTCGCGCCCCAGCACCGCCAGCTCCGCGTCTGCCGCGGGCGCCTCCGGATCCGCCGCGTATTTGCGGACGCCAAATCCCTCGTCGCTGTAGTAGACCCAGCCCCGCTCCGCATCGACCGCGACCGCCTCGATCTCCTTGCGACCACTGTAGCGGCCAAAGGATCGCACTTTCGTGGCGCCCAGCACTCCGGGAGACACCTCCGCCAGCCGGTACTGGCAAAGGTAGCCCTCGGGCGGACCTCCCTTGCCCCCCACGATGGCGAACGTGGCCCCATCGCGCGCGCGACGATATCCGGCCACGCCCATCGGGGCCCGCGCCGGATCGCCATCCATCACGGGAAGGCCGCCGCCATCAACGGGAACGAGGTCGGGCAGGCGGAACACCCTGAGCCGGCCGGCCTCGCGCTCGGTGACGAGCGCCACGTCAACCTCCGTCCCGCCCAGCCGCACACCCCGCAGCACGTCCACGTTATTGGGCCGGGCGAGGGGCACCACCTGGGCGATGATCCGTCCGCCAAGGTCGAACGCGTAGAGTCCCCCCGCGCGGTGCTTGTCCGTCCCCAGCACGAGGCTGCGCGCGGGATCGGTCGGGTGGATCCAGATGGCCGGATCGTCCGCATCGTGCGGTACCGGAGCCGTCACGATCCTCGGCTTGACGGGCGATCGGCCCGCCAGTGGATCCGGCGCCGGAGACCGGGAGCAGCCTGCAAGGAGGAGAAGGCCGCCCAGCAGGCCGCAGAGGAAAACGAGGGCACGAGGCATCCACCTTCGCTATTCGAATCGTCGCCGCGGGCAAACGCCGGGCCCAACTCCCGGGAGGGGGCGTCACTCAATCTTAACGCCCCGCGCCGCCCAGACGCTTGCCGCCCCTCTGGCGCGACCCACCCTCCACACCGTGCCTTCCCGTAAGCCCTCCCCTCTGCCCGGCGCCCTGCGGGCTGAGGCCCGCACCCTCTTCACGCTGGCGGAAGCCGCGGCCGAAGGTGGCCTGCTGAGCTCCACGGATCTTGCCGTGCGCTGGCAGGCACTCGTACCCCGCTGCGCCGGCAGCCTCCCGCTCGAGGAAGCCGCGGGGGACCTCTACGCCTTGCTCGACGAGGCGATGCGCACCGGACCCACCCACCCCGCCTGGATCGAGGAGCGCTGGCGGGCCCTGGAGGCCCGCCTGAAATAGCCCGCCAGGGGCTAAACAGGCCTCACCGGCTCCGCAGGCTGTCCGGCAGCGCCGGGATGCGCGCGACGACCACCTCGCGGGTCCGGCGCACGATGCCGTAAATCGTCCGCTCCTCGGCCGGGTCCCACGCCCACGATTGCCCTTCGAACGGCACGTCGATCGTCGTCACGTACTCGAGGACGGAACCCATCCGCGGTAACCGGAGGACGTAGAGCTCCCGGGCGTCATGCCCGGTCACATACAACAGGCCATCCGGTCCCCAGCTTCCGCCGGAGCAACTGCTCTTGCCCCAGGTGGCCACCAC
>JBILWD010000445.1:0-2562 GCA_044370095.1 Opitutaceae bacterium
CTCGGCGCGCTGCGTCTGCTCCACGCCCGGGGTTACCGCCGGCCCGGGCTTTACCTCCAACGCCGGCAGGATGAGCGCCTGCAATTCCGCTGGAGCGCGGCGTTCCGGGCCTTCCAAGAGTCTCTGCCCAAGACTGACCGCACCCGCCCCCTCGTGGTCGAGGCGTACGCGCAACCGGCCTTCACCGCCTGGTTCCGCCGCGAGCAGCCGGACGTCGTGCTCAGCCACCACGCGCCGGCGATCGGCTGGATGGAGGCGGCCGGAGCCCGCCTCCCGAAGACCCACGGTTTCGCCTGCCTGAACCTCGATATGGCCGCCCGGCCCTGCGCGGGCCTCGACCTGCAGCCCCGCCTCCTCGGCGCCCGCGCCGCCGAGTTGCTCATCGCCCAGCTGCAGCGCAACGAGACGGGCATCCCGGCGTGGCCCTCGACCACGATGATCTCGGCCCGCTGGACCGAAGGGCCGACCCTGCGTGCGGCGGCCGGCTGAACCGAGACATTTTGCGGCTGGCGCCCCGCCGGCCCGGCCGCCTCTCTGGAACCCGATGCCCGTCCCGTCCCGCCGCGCCCGCATCTACTCCGGCACCGCCCGTAACCTTGCCCGCCTCGCGGGCGTGTTGCGCCGCGGCGGCCTCGTCGCGGTGCCGACCGAGACCGTTTACGGCCTCGCCGCGGACGCCCTCGATGCACGGGCCTGCGCCCGCATCTACCGCGCGAAGGGCCGGCCTGCCACGGACCCGCTGATCGTCCACCTCGCCGACGCCGCCGAGCTGGAAACGGTGGCCGAGGGCAACCCCGCCGCGCGCCGGCTCGCCGCGGCCTTCTGGCCCGGACCCCTCACGCTCGTGCTCCCGCGGCGCGCCACCGTACCCGCGCTCGTCTCCGCCGGACTCCCCAGCGTCGCCGTACGCGTGCCCGCGCACCCGCTCTTTCGCCGGCTCCTGCGCCTCACCGGGCGGCCCCTCGCGGCGCCCAGCGCGAATCCCTTCGGCTACGTCAGCCCCACGACCGCCGAGCACGTCCGCGCCGGCCTCGGCGCGAGGATCGAACACATCCTCGAAGGCGGTCCCTGCGCGGTCGGGGTCGAGTCCACCATCGTCGACCTGCGCGACCCAGCGCGGCCCGCGCTGCTGCGCCCCGGAGCGATCTCCCGCGCGCAACTGGAACAGGAGCTCGGGGTGCGCGTCGCGGACGGCGGCCCGGTGGGCAGCGCACGGCGGGCCCAAGTCGCGCCGGGCCAGCTGGCTCGCCACTACAGTCCCCGCACCCCGGCCACCCTGCATGCGCGCCTCGATCCCGCCGCGGCCGCCGTGGGTCCCGCCGACGAGGCTTGGCTGTTTCTCGCCCGTCCGCCGGGCCGGACCCGAGCGAACGTCCACTGGCTCGACGCCCGTGGCGACCTGCGGGGCGCGGCCCGGCGGCTGTTCGCGCGCCTGCGCGAGCTCGACGCGGGCGGCTACCGGCACCTCCACCTCGAGGCGGCACCGGGCGAGGACGGTTTCGCGCTAGCGATCAACGACCGGCTCCGCCGCGCCGCCGCCCGCTGAAGTGCGGGGTGCCGCTAGGCCTCAATCTACCCGTCGACACGGCAGCAGGGCGGCGTCCTGCATCCCATGGATGATCTTCTTGTCGGCCGGGCAGAAGGTCGCGAGCGCGCCCGTGAGCCGGGTCGCGCCGGCCTCGACCGTGTAGTAGGGGCAGAGCCGGAGCCTGCCCGGCTGCGGACGCGCGTCGGTGGCCGCGGCAGCGTCGGCGGGGTAAATCGGGTGCTCCAGCAGGCGCGGCTTGCGGAACACCTGGAGCACGCGGGGATGGTGCGACGCCTCCGCGAGGGCCTGCTCGATGGCGGCCTGCCAGACCTCGCGCGGGACATCGCTGCCGAGGGTGACCCCGCGCGCCCCCCACGCGGACTCGTGGAACCCGCTGATCTTGAGGATCAGATCCCTTTCTTTCTGCGAGGCGGCGGCCAGTTCCCGCCAATCGTGGAGCGGGCGCCCGCCGACCCGCGGGCCCTCGAGCACCGCGCCGGGCGGTAGGGGGGCCGGGTCCACGATCCACGAGGGCGGGATCAACGCGGAGAGGGTCCGTCGCGCCCCGGCGGTGAGCGCCTCGGCCCAGAAGTCCCGCAACCGAGGGTGGTGGAACAGGGCGAGCGCAAGCTTCTCCTCCTGGAAGGCGCGCAGGGGCGGGGCGACCGCCAAATCGCCGGCCGCCCACGCATCGAGAATAAAGCGGTGCGCCGGGATGTTCGGCAGGTCGAAGAGCTCAAAAAATCGGTAAATGATATCGATGCGTTCCGGATTCCCGTCGACGGCCAGGCATAGCGTCGACCCCAGCGGGAAGAGTTCCTCGGGCCGCACGCAATGCACCCGCTGCCCCTGCAGTTGCAGTTGCTGCGCCAGCCACTCCATCTCCGGCCGGTAGGTGGCCGCCTCGGCGCTGACCACGAGCGCGATGACCGGGTTGCGCACCGCGGGACGGAGCGCCGCGAGGGCGGCGTGGAACCGCGTCACCAGCGTGTCGCCCGCGCCGAGGATGTCGCCCGTGCCGGCGTAGAGGCGGT
>JBILWD010000167.1:0-8110 GCA_044370095.1 Opitutaceae bacterium
CATCCCCCCGGGCGAGAACGGGATCGACCACCTCCTCGATCCACGGCTGGCCGCCGGCGGGATGACTCCGGCGCCGGAAGCGGACCGCCGCACCCTGATCCGGCGCCTCCACGCCGACCTCACTGGGTTGCCCCCCGCCCCCGCCGAGGTCGCGGCCTTCGTCGCCGATACCGCCCCCGACGCCTACGCGCGCCTCGTAGAACGCCTCCTCGCCAGCCCCCACCACGGCGAGCGCCTCGCCCTCGGCTGGCTCGACGCCGTGCGCTACGCCGACACCATCGGCTACCACAGCGACAACCCGCGCAACGTCTGGCCGTACCGCGACTGGGTCGTCCGCAGCTTCCACCGCAACCAGCGCTTCGACCGCTTCACCCTTGAACAGATCGCCGGCGACCTGCTGCCGGACGCCAGCGACGAGACCCGCGTGGCCTCGGGGTTCAACCGCCTCCTCCTTTCCACCGAGGAGGGCGGCGCCCAGCCGCAAGACTATGAGTCCCGGATGCTCGCGGACCGGGTGCGCGCGATCGGCACCGCGTGGCTCGGCCAAACCACCGGCTGCGCCCAATGCCACGACCACAAGTTCGACCCGTGGACGATGAAGGACTTCTACGCGCTGGGGGCTTTCTTCGCGGACGTCCGGGAACCCGCCATCGGTCGCCGCGAGGAGGGAATGCTCGTCGTCGATTCCGCGCAACGGGCGCGGCTCGGCGCGCTGCAGGCCGAGGAGGACCTGGCGCGGGCCGCCTTCGAGCGGCTCCTGCCCGCGATCGATACGGCCCAGCTCGCCTGGGAACGCACCGCGGCCGCGGAGCCCGGGCCCGCCGCTGGCGGCGCGGCCGCCGAACGGGTCCACCGACAGGTGCGGGCCGCTCTGGCCAAGGCCCCCGCGCAGCGCAACGAACGCGAACGAACGCTCCTCCGCGACAGCCACCGGAACCTGTCCGCGCTTGGCGCCGCGGAGCGTGCCACCCTCGCCGCCGCCACCGCCGCCCGGCAGGCCTACCACGATTCCCTGCCGAAGAGCCTCGTCACCGTTTCCGTGCGTCCCGCCCGCGTCGTCCGGGTGCAGCCCCGCGGCAACTGGATGGACGAGTCGGGCGAGATCGTCACCGCGGCACTGCCGGGCTTCCTGCCCCGGCCTGATTTCGGGGGCCGCGTCCCGGACCGCCTGGACCTCGCACGCTGGCTGGTCTCGGCCGAGAACCCGCTCACCGCGCGGGCCATCGTCAACCGGCTCTGGGCGCAGTTCTTCGGGCTGGCGCTCAGCCGGCACCCGGAGGACCTCGGGAGCCAAGGCGAACTGCCTCCGCAGCAGGCGCTGCTGGACTGGCTCGCCGCGGAGTTCTTGGCCAGCGGTTGGGACACGCGGCACGTCATCCGCACGATCGTGCTGAGCCGCGCGTACCGCCGCTCCTCGCAGGCGGACCCCGCCGTGTTGGCGACGGATCCCGAGAACCGGTCGCTCGCCCGCCAAGGCGCCTTCCGCCTCGACGCAGAGCTGATCCGGGATCGCGCCCTCGCCGCGGGCGGGCTGCTCTCGCTCCGGGTCGGCGGCCCGCCGGTGAAGCCGTACCAGCCCGCCGGTTACTGGGTGAACCTCAACTTTCCGCCCCGCGAGTACACGCCCGACTCGGGCGAGGCGCAGTACCGCCGCGGGCTTTACGTCTGGTGGCAGCGTACCTTCCTGCATCCCAGCCTACTCGCCTTCGACGCCCCCTCGCGGGAGGAATGCGTCGCTACGCGGAGCCGTTCCAACGTCCCCCAGCAAGCGCTCGTGCTGCTCAACGATCCGACCTACGTGGAAGCGGCGCGGGGCTTGGCCCGGCGCGTCCTCTCAGGTGCGGAGGGCACGACCGCCCGCATCGGACACGCCTGGCAACTGGCGCTCCAGCGCGCTCCGTCGCCCGCGGAGCGGGCCGAGGCCGAGCGACTGCTCGCGCATCACTTGGCGGACTACCGCCGGGACCCCGCGGCCGCCCGAGCCCTGCTCGGCACGGGACAACTGCCGGTACCGACGGGAGCAGATCCGGTGGAGGTGGCGGCATGGACGCACCTCGCGCGCGTCTTGCTCAACCTGCACGAGTTCATCACCCGATCCTGAACCGATGACTTCCCTGAACCACGCGGACCTCACCCGCCGCGCCTTCCTTGGCCGCTCCGCCCAGGGCGTGGGCGGCGTGGCGCTGGCCTCGCTGCTCCACGGAAACTCCCTGCGCGCCGTCCCGGCTCGCGGCGCCGTCCACCCGCTGCCCCTGCCGCAGCGCGTGCGCCGCGTCATCTGGCTGACGATGGCGGGCGGGCCCTCGCAGCTCGAGACTTTCGATCCGAAGCCGCGGCTGGCGGCGATGCACGGTGAGCCGATGCCCGAGAGCTTCACCCGGGGCCAGCAGCTCGCGCAGCTGCAGGGGCAGAAGCTCTTCTGCCACGCGCCGCAGTTCCCCTTCGAGCGCTTCGGCCGCAACGGGACGGAGATCTGCTCCCTCTTCCCGCACCTCGGCTCCATCGTGGACGACATCTGCCTCGTGCGGTCGATGACCACCGACGCGATCAATCACGACCCGGCGCATATGTTTATGAACACCGGCTCCCAGATCGCCGGCCGGCCGAGCATGGGGGCATGGGTCAACTACGGGCTCGGCAGCGAGGCGGAGGACCTGCCCGGGTTCGTGGTAATGATCTCGACCGGTCCGGGCCGGTCGCCGCAGCCGGTGGCCTCGCGCCAGTGGAGCAGTGGTTTCCTCCCGGGACGGTTCCAGGGCGTGCAGTTCCACGGCGGCGCGGAACCGGTGCACTACCTCGCCAATCCGCCCGGCGTGGACCGCGCGCGGCAGGCCGCGGATGTCGGCGCGATCAACGCCCTGAACCGCCTGCACGGCGCGCAGGTGCCGGATCCCGAGTTGGCGACCCGCATCGCCCAGTACGAGCTGGCGTTCCGGCTGCAGGCCAGCGTGCCCGACCTGCTCGACCTGCGGGGCGAAGACGCGCGGACCCTCGCGCTCTACGGCTGCACGCCGGGCGACGGATCGTTCGCCTCCAACTGCCTCCTCGCCCGTCGGCTGGCGGAGCGTGGCGTACGTTTCATTCAACTCTACCACCGCGACTGGGACCACCACAGCCAGTTGCGTGAGGAACTGCCGCTGCGGGCCCGGGAGACGGACCAAGCCTCCGCGGCCTTGGTGCGTGACCTCAAGCGGCGCGGGATGCTGGACGACACGCTGGTCGTCTGGACCGGCGAGTTCGGCCGCACCCCGATGGCGCAGGGCAACAAGGGCACCACCGGCCGGGACCACCACAACCGCGCGATGTCGATGTGGCTCGCTGGCGGCGGCGTCCAGCCCGGCCTGGTGTACGGGGCGACCGACGAACTCGGCTACGCCGCGGTCGACCGAGTTTGCACGGTACACGACCTGCACGCCACGATGCTCCACCTGCTGGGCATCCGCCACGAGGCCTTCAGCGTCCGCTTCCAGGGCCTCGACGCACGGCTCACGGGGGTTGAGCCGGCGCGGGTGCTCCACGACCTGCTCACCTGAGCGCCGGCGGCGCCTCGCGCTCGGCCGCGGCCCGCATCGCCGCCCAGACCGCCCGCACGTCCTCCGGGCCCGTGTTCAGGCCGCCTAGGGAGACGCGCGCCATCCAACGTCCCCCGAGCAGCGCAGGGGTTAGATACGCGACCCCCGTGGCGTTCACCCGCTCCACCCACGCGAGCGTGTGCGCGTCCAAGGCCTCGCCGCCCATTCCCGGCGGCTCGTGGCGGACGCAGACCGTTTGAAGGGGCACCGGGGCCAGCCGCCGCCAGCCGGCGTCCCGCGCCGCGGCCACCGCCGCGACGAGGTCCTGCGCCAGCGTGAGATCTCGGCGAAGGCGGCGCTGCAGACCCTCGACCCCCTGCTCCCGCAGCAGAAACCAGAGCTTAAGCGCCCGGAACCGGCGTCCGAGCGGGATGCCCCAGTCGCGCAGGTTCCGCACCTCGCCATCGACCGCGGAGCGCAGGTAGCTCGCGCTCGTGCTCATCACGCGCACCAAGAGGGCGGGGTCGCGGACGAAATACACCGAGCAGTCAAAGACGGCGCCGAGCCACTTGTGGGCGTTCACGACGATCGAGTCAGCCGCCTCCACGCCGCGCCACATCCAGCGGCATTCGGGCAGGATCATCGCCGCGCCGGCCATCGCGGCGTCGACGTGCAGCCAGGCGCCCTCGCGCACGCAGAGGGTCGCGATCTCCGCGAGCGGGTCGAGGGCGGTCGTCGCGGTGGTGCCGGTGGTCGCCACCACCGCGCACGGGATCCGGCCCGCCGCGCGGTCCCGCGCCATCTCCGCCGAGAGCGCCTCCGGCCGCAGGGCGTGATCCGCGTCGACCGGGATCGCGCGGAGGTGGTCCCGTCCGAAGCCGGCCAGCAGCGCGGCCTTCACCACGGAACTGTGCGCCTGCTCGGAATGGTACACGACCAACGGTGCGGTCCCGCCCTGTCCTCCCGGGCCCTCGGCGGGAAAACCTCCCGCCCGCTCCCGCGCACAGAGGAGCGCCACTAGAGTGCAGGTCGAGGCGGTGTCCTGCAGCACGCCGCTCCAGCTTGGGGGCAAACCCAGCATCTGCCGGAACCAGTCCGTCATCACCTCCTCGAGCTCGGTCAGGGCTGGGCTGGATTGCCACGAGAGTCCGATCACCCCGAAGCCGCTGCTCGCGAGGTCACCCAGCACCGACGAGAGCTCGGCGTTGGCGGGAAAATAACCGCAAAAGCGCGGGTGCTGCCAGTGGGTGAGGCTCGGGACGATCAGCTCGTCGAGGTCGCGCCAGATCGCTTCGAAAGGCTCGGGCGCCGTGGGCGCGACCGCCGGCAGGCGCGCGCGGAGAACACCCGGGGCCACCGCGCTCCTCACCGGGCGCGCAGCCAGCCCCTCGCGGTACGCGGCGATGCGCTCGATCAGCTCGTGCCCGCGGCGCCGGAACTCGTCGGGCGTCATCGGGCCCCCGCCACCAAGGCGATTTCCCGGAAGGCGGGGTCCGCGGCGAACTGCTCGATTCCACCCGCCTCCGTGAAGGCGCGAACCCGGGCGTTAGCGGCAAACCGGCGCGGCAACTCAGCGGCGAGCGAGCGCGCCTCCGGCATCCGTCCCAGCAGGGCGAGCACGCGGATCTGCCCCAGCGTCGGGACCGGGTCGGTCTTCGCCGCAGCGGCGTCCGCCGCCCGCTCAAAGCTGCGCAAAGCCTTCAGGTAGGCCTCGCGGGCTTCCGTGGTCCGGCCGGCGCGAACGCGCGTCGAACCTAGGCTCAGCCAGAGGTCAGCCCGGCCAGGATCCAGTTCCGTCGCCCGGGCCAGCGTCTGCTCGGCCCGCGGCCAGTCGCGGAGATTGATCGCGAACGCCGCCTCGGCCGCGAGCAATTCCGCCTCCCGCGCGCGGCGCGACTGCTCGGCCGGATTCTCCCCGCACCCAGCCAGGCCCGCGATTCCGAGGGCAAGGAAGAGTCGCCCGGGGCGGCTCCGGGGAACAGCTATTCGTTCCATGCTGCGAGCAAAGCATCCCGCCCGCCCTTGGCAATCCACCGGTGCGCGCCACCCCGCGAGTCGGCTGGACCCGCGCCGGACCGCGGCCCAACCTGCCGCGATGCCCCACTCCAGATTCCGCCCCCTGTGCGCCCTCCTTGCCGGATCCGTCTTACTTGGGTCCTCCTGCCCCGCCGCCGTGCAGCAGGGCAACGGCATCAAGGTCGGCGAGGTCTCCGCGGACGCGGCCGTGGTCTGGACGCGCCTCACGACGACCGCCGAGGCCAACTGGGCCGGCGCCGACTGGCAACCTCCCGCCCTGACCGGGACGGATCCCGCGGCCCTGCGGGAGGCCACCGTGGTCGCCCGCGAATCCGGCTCCAGCGCCGCCGCGGCGAAGGCCCAGGCTACGGCCAAGCGCAAGGGTGCCACGGCCGACCAGGACCAGTTACGCCGCGCGGTCCTCCAGGCCGATCCCCTCTCGCAACTGCCGGCGGGACTCACCCTGCCGGCGATGCGCGGCGCCCTGCCGGGCACGGCCGGCGCCACCCGCGTCGTTCTCACGCCCGCCGACGGCGGCGCCTCTATCACCTCGCCGTGGGGTGACGTCGACGCGGCGCGCGACCACACGCGCCAAATCGCGCTAACGGGCCTGCGCCCCGGCGCCGCCTACCGGGTGCGGGTCGAATCCCGCGGCCCCTCCGGCGAGCCCGGGGCGGCGGTCGAGGGAGCTTTCCGCACCGCCCCCGCTGCGACCAGCCCCGCACCCGTGCGGTTCGCGGTCGTCACCTGCGGCGACTATCCCCGGCGCGACGACCCGGCGAACGGGCATCGCATCTACGCCACGTTGCACCAACTGCGCCCCGACTTTCTCGTGCACACGGGCGATGTGGAGTACTACGACAAGCCGGACCCGTGGGCGACCTCCGCCGCACTCGCCCGCCTCAAGTGGAACCGCCTCTACGCGCTGCCGTTCCTGCGGACGTTCCATAACCACACGGCCGCCTACTTCACTAACGACGACCACGATCTCCTGCGCAACGACTGCTGGCCCGGCCAGACCTACGGTCGGCTCACCTGGGACGAGGGCCTCGACATCTGGAACGAGCAGACGCCGGTCTCGCCCCTGCCCTACCGTACCTTCCGACACGGCCGCGACCTCCAGGTGTGGATCGTCGAGGGCCGCCGCTACCGCAGCGCCAACACCGATCCCGATGGCCCTGCCAAGACCATCCTCGGCGCGGAGCAAAAGGCTTGGCTACTGCGGACGATCGCGGCCTCTGACGCGACCTTCAAGGTGCTGCTCTCGCCGACGCCGATCGTAGGCCCGGACCGCGGCTCCAAGAACGACAACCACGCCAACGCCGGTTTCCGCCACGAGGGCGATGAACTCCGCCGCGCCCTCGCCGCGCACCGGAACCTGATCGTCGCCAACGGCGACCGCCATTGGCAGTACTTCTCCGTCGACCCCGCCACCGGCCTCCGCGAATTCGGCTGCGGCCCTTCGTCGGACGTCCACGCCGGCGGCTACACGCCCCAACCGGGCGACGACGCCGTGCAGAAGTTCTTCCGGCTGCAGGGTGGCTTCCTCACCGTCGCGACGGTGCCCGGCGCGGGGGAGACGGCCCGCCTAGAGGTCCGGCACCACGCGGTCGACGGCGCCGTGGCGCACACCGTCGAGTTCGACCGGTCGGGCGCCCATCGCGTGGTCGCCCCGCGGTAATCGTCCGGCCGCCCCGTTTCCGCTCAGCGCTGTTCTATGCGGTAAAGGTGGCCCCGTGTGCGTACGTAAAGCGCCCGGCCCGCGGCCGCCGGCGACGCCATCGCCCCCTCCTCCAGCTTATTCTCGGCCAGCAAGCGGTACTCGCGCGCCGCCGCGATCACGCTCCCGTGCCCGCGCTCGTTGAAGAAGTAGAGGCGCCCCGCGGCGTGCACCGGCGAGGCCGAGTAGTTGCCGGTTCCCGGCAGGCGCTCGCTCCACAACTCCCGCCCGGACACGGCCTCGAGGCAGGTCACCACGCCGCTGTCCTGATGGACCATAAACAGCAGGTCGCCGACCACGACGGGCGAGGGACGGTTAGGGACGTTCTTCGCGAATTTCCACGCGACGTGGGAATCGGTGACAACGCCCTGCCCGCCGAGGCGCACCGCCCAGAGCTCGCCCTTCGGCAGCCCCGTCGCCGTGAAGACTAGGCCGTGGCCCGCGACCGGACGGACCGTGCCCGAGTGATGCCGGCGCTCCTCCACGCGCCAGAGCTCACGCCCGGTCGCGGGATCGTAGGCGTAAGTGGCCTTGGAGCCGGCGCTGATCAGCACCGGCTTGCCCTCGTGCCGGATCACCAACGGGCTAGAGAAGGCCTTGCGGAAATCGCCGTCGCGGATCGGCTTCCCCTCGGGGGTCAGGTCCTGGAAGTCGATGGACCGGTCCGTGCGCCAGACCGTGCGCCCGGTCCGCTTGTCCAGCGCCACCACGTACTGCTGGTCCGCTCCATCGAAGTGCAGCAGCAGCAGGCTCTCCCAGAGTGTGGGCGACGAGCCGGCGCCGCGCCAGTGATTGCAGGGCAGGTCGCGGCGCTCCCAGAGCACCTCCCCGGTCGCGGTGTCGAGGCACGCCGTGCCCGGCG
>JBILWD010000446.1:0-2560 GCA_044370095.1 Opitutaceae bacterium
TGAACCAGCCGCTCGGCGACACCGTCGGCACCTCGCTGGAGGTCAAGGAGGCGATCCAGCTGCTCAAGGGGCAAGGGCCCGAGGATATGAAGGAGCTCGTGCTCAAGCTGGGGATGGAGATCGTGCGGCTCGCGGGCGTCGCTGGCTCCACCCTGTCGGCCAAGCAGACCGTGCAGCGCCACCTCACGGACGGCTCCGCGCTCGAAAAACTCAAGGAGCTGGTCAAGGCGCAGGGCGGCGACACTGCTTACATCGATCATCCCGAGAAGTTCCCGGCCGCACGCCACATCCGGAAGCTGCCCGCGCCCAAGCGCGGCTACGTTCACACCATCAATGCGGCGATGATCGCCCGCGGGGTGCACCTGCTCGGGGCGGGGCGCGACGAGAACCACGGCAAGGTGGACTACTCGGTGGGCGTTTCCGAGGTCAAGAAGGTCGGCACGCAGGTGAAGCAGGGCGAGCCGCTGATGATGATTCACTACAACGACGAGTCGAAGCTCGAGCAGGCGCTGGAGTACTTCAAGAACGCCTACCGCCTCGCGCCCAAGCGGCCCACCCCGCCGCCGTTGATCGTCGAGCGCGTCGCCTGAGGCCTCCGCGGCCCCAGGATCCGAGTCGAGCCGGGCCGCGAGGCCCGGCTTTTTGTTTGGCGCCCCGGGCCGCCGTGGCCCTCACTCGGCGGGTGGAAAAGCCGCCCGTTGCCCCGCCGCCGCCCGTCGATCGCTCCAGCTGGCCTCGTCCCTGGGCCCAGCTGAAGTACTTCACCTTTCAGCCGGCGATCTTCCCGCGGTTGCTCGGACAGGTGTCGCCGGACGCCCGCCCCGGGGATCTGGTTAACGTCTTCGACAAGCAGGGTCGGCCCGCCGGCGCCGGACTCTACAACCCCCGCGCCAAGATCCCCCTCCGCGTGGTCTGCCATTCCCCGGAGCCGGTGAACGAAGCCTATTTTGAGGGCGCCCTGCGCCGGGCCGTGGAGCTACGCCGCACCCTCTTCCGGCTCGACGAGACCACGGAGGCCTACCGCCTGATCAATTCGGACGGCGACGGGCTCAGCGGCCTCACGGTCGACCGCTACGGGGACACGCTCCTCTGCGAGGTCTACAGTCTCGGCATCGCCCAACGCCTGCCGGCCTGGCTGCCGCTCCTGCACGAACTCGCTGGCACCCGCCACGCGCGCGTCCACGTCGACCACGACTTGGGCAGCCTCGAGGGGATCAAACCCTCTCTGTTCAAGGAGACCAACGCTGCCGCCCCGGCTGCCGTCCGCATCCGCGAGCACGGCATTCGGTACGAGGTGGACTTCGCCGGCGGGCACAAGACCGGCTTCTTTTGCGACCAGCGCGACAATCGGCGCGCCCTCGCCCGGTTCACCTCCGGGGCCCGCGTGCTCGACCTCTGCTGCTACACCGGCGGGTTCTCCCTGAATGCCAAGCTGACCGGGGGCGCGGACGAGGTGACCAGCGTAGACCTCGACGAGGTGGCGATTGCCCAGGCGCGGCGCAACGCGAACCTCAATCAGGCCCGGCTCAAGCTCGTCCACGCGGACGCCTTCGCTTATGCGCGGCAGATGCAGGCCAACGGGGAAAAATGGGACGTCGTGGTGCTCGATCCGCCCAAGTTCATTTTCACCCGCGAGGACCACGGTAACTGGGAAGGGCGTCAAAAGTACGAGGACCTCAACCTACTCGCCCTATCCCTCGTCCGCCCCGGCGGCATCTTCGTCACCTGCTCGTGCTCCGGCCTCCTCTCCCTCGAGGATTTCGAGGGGCACGTCATCAAGGCCGCTCATCGGCAGGACCGACGCTTACAGTTCCTCGCCCGGACCGGCGCGGGTCCGGACCATCCGGTGTACTCTAACTGCCTCGAGAGTCGGTACCTGAAGGTATTCTGGGCCCGGGTGGTCTGAACCGCCGGGCCCCGGGCCGCGCGGGCGGCCTCAGACGCGGCCGAGATAGCTGCCGTCGACCGTGCTGACCCGGATCACTTCGCCTTCCTTGATGAAGAGGGGCACTTGGACGACCAGCCCGGTCTCGAGCTTGGCCGGCTTCTGGACGTTGCTAGCGGTGTCACCCTTCACGCCGTCCGCCGACTCGATCACCTTCAGGGCGACCGCGGCCGGGACGTCGACGGACAGGGGGCGCTCATCCACGAAAAGCACGTCCACCTTACCTCCGGCGGCGAGGTAGTTCTTCACGTCGCCGAGCTGGGTTTCCGTGAGCTCGATCTGCTCGAACGTGTCATTGTCCATGAACGCGTACGTGCCCCGGTCGGCGTAGCTGAATTCGAGCGTCTTGCGGTCGGTCGGCAGCACTTCGATGGTGTCCGTGGAGGCGAAGCGCTGGTCCAACGCCTTGCCGTACCTGAGGTTCCGCATCTTGATCTGCACGAACGCGCGCAGGTTGCCGGGCGTGCGGTGCTGGGTCTCCATGACGAGGTGGGGCTCGCCGTTGAACTTGATGACTTGGCCTTTGCGGATGTCGTTGGCTGCGGGCATAGCGGGAAGGTCTCGCGGACGGGGGGATCGGGTTAAAGGGTCGAGGGTGGTGGGGGGCATTCGCCG